>CAYHDD010000607.1:0-2570 GCA_964355195.1 uncultured Rhodoferax sp.
GGGCCAACATGCTGGCCAGGCAGCTTGCACCCCTGGCCGGCGCCAGTGGCTCGGGTCTGGTGCTGGGAGCGCGCGTCCCGGTAGCATTGACGAGCCGCGCCGATGGTCCCATGAACCGTGTCGCTTCGGCGCTGCTGGCGCAGATGGCGTCGCACTACGCACACCGTGACGAACCACGTCAGGTTTGGTAACGCACTGCGCCATGGCCATCCTCGCCGTCAATGCGGGCTCATCCTCGCTGAAATTTTCACTGCACGAGCGCCAGGGCACCGAAGTGCGGGGCAGCGTGATGAGTGGCTGCATCCAGGGCCTGGAGCCAGGCGGCACACCGTCGCTCGAATGGACCATCGCTGGCCATCGCACCCGCCGCAGCTTGCAGCTCAGTGCCGAAGACCGCTTTCGAGAAGCGCTGCACTGCCTGGACGAGTTGCTGACGGGCAATCCCTCCTTGCCGCCCATTGAGGCCGTTTCGCACCGTGTGGTGCACGGGGGTGAGCGGTTCTTCGCCAGCGTCTTCATTAACGATGAAGTGCTGACACAGCTCGACCGGCTCTGCTCCCTGGCACCGCTGCACCAGCCGCAGAACCTGCAAGGCATAAGGGCCTTTCAAAAGGCATTTCCGAGATTGCCTCAAGTAGCCTGTTTTGACACCGCTTTTCACGCCACCCTGCCCGAGGTCGATTACCGCTTTGCCCTGCCGGAATGGCTGGCGGCACAGGGCGTGCGGCGCTATGGCTTTCATGGCCTGTCCTACCAGTACGTGATGGGCTCGTTGCAGCAGCGCAGCGCAGGCGCCAGCGGGCACGTGCTGATGGCGCACCTGGGCAATGGCGCCAGTCTGTGCGCGGCGCTGGATGGGCGCAGTTGCGCCACCAGCATGGGGTTCTCGGCGCTCGACGGCCTGATGATGGGCACCCGCTGTGGCGCGCTTGATGCCGGGGTGGTGCTCTATCTGCTGCAGCAGGGCTGGGACTTTGAGCGCCTGCAAACCCTGCTCTACCAGCAAAGTGGTCTGCTCGGGGTGTCTGGCATCTCGGCTGACATGCGCAGCCTGCGCGCCAATGGCAGCGCGCCGGCGCAGCGAGCGATCGACCAATTCACGCACCGCATCGTGCGCGAGTCGGGCGCGCTGGTGGCGTGCATGGGTGGCCTGGGTGTCTTGAGTTTCAGCGGCGGCATTGGCGAGCATGACGCAATCCTGCGCGCCCGTGTGTGCGAGCGTCTGGCTTGGCTCGGCGTGCAGATGGACCCTGCGCTCAATCTGGCGGCCACCGGCCAGGAGGCTTGCGCCCTGCACGCTCCGAAGAGCCGGGTCGAGGTGTGGCTGATTCCAACCGACGAGGGGCTGGTGGCCGCACGCGAAGCTGCGCGCTTGCTGGAAGGCCAGACAAGCCTGTTCTGAGGGCGCCCGGTTGGACTTGCGAGACGCGTTCGAGTTGGCCTGATAGGACACAATGGCTCTTTCGCACGCTGTATTGGCGTGTCCACACGAGGTCTCAACCATGCACTGCTTTTCACTCAGCACCGAGAACCATATCGCGCACCTGGTCCTGAACCAGCCTGACGCCTTCAACACGATGGGACCGACCTTCTGGCGTGAGCTTGATGGCGTGCTGACGCAGTTGCATCAGGATGCGCAAGCCAGGGTGCTGGTCATCAGCAGTACCGGCAAGCACTTCAGCGCCGGCATGGCACTGGAAACCTTCGCGGGCGCCGTGAAGCTGGACGACCAGAGCCCGGAAGGTCGGGCGGCGATCTTCGACCTGCTGACGGACATGCAGGCGACCTTCTCCAAACTGGAGAGCCTGCGCATTCCGGTCATCGCCGCCATTCAAGGCGGCTGTATCGGCGGCGCAGTCGATATGGTGAGCGCCTGCTGCCTGCGCTATGCCACTGCCGACACCTTCTTCTGCGTTCAGGAAATCAACATCGGCATGGTGGCCGACGTCGGCACTTTGCAGCGCTTGCCCAAACTCATACCGCTGGCGCTGGTCAAGGAACTAGCCTACACCGGACGACGCCTGATGGCCCCCAGAGCTCTGGCTCACGGACTGGTCAACGAGGTCTTCGAAACGCCACAGGCGATGCTGGCCGCTGCGATGCAATGCGCCAGCGAGATCGCCGCCAAGCCACCGGTAGCGATCTGGGGAACCAAGCAAGCGGTGCACTATGCGCGCGACCACTCGGTGGACGACGCGCTCAAGCAAATGGGCTGGCTGCAAGGCGCCATCTGGAGCAACAAGAACGTCATGGAAGCGGTGCTGGCGATGAAGGGTAAACGCAGCGCCGAGTTTGCGCCGTTACAGACGCTGCGCGGCTTTCGCGAATTCGGGTGAACAGCGGCACCGCGCCTACTGACGGGCAGTGCGGATGTTGAGTGGAAGCGCCTGCGGATAGCTGGTACGAAACGGGTTGATGTCGAGCCCGCCACGGCGCGTGTAGCGCGCGTAGACCGCCAACTTGATCGGCTTGCAGCGGCGCCAGATGTCCATGAAGATGCGCTCGACGCACTGCTCGTGAAACTCGTTGTGCTGACGAAAACTCACCAGGTATTGCAGCAGGCGTTCCTG
>CAYHDD010000608.1:0-2570 GCA_964355195.1 uncultured Rhodoferax sp.
AAGCCGCTGAATTTGTGCGCGCCCTGATGGACGCGGCGGGTCTGGCGAAGGCGGCTCTGGTCGGCCACAGCTTTGGTTCGCTGATTGCGATGGAAGTTGCGGCGCGCTCGCCGGAGCGCGTCAGCCATCTGGTGCTGGTCGGTACCGCCTTCCCAATGAAGGTTTCCCCTCTGTTGCTGGAGAACTCAGTAAGCCAGCCGCTCAAAGCCATTGATCTGGTCAACACCTTTTCGCATTCCATGCTGGCGCCACCGCCCTCGGCGCTGGGACCGGGCACCTGGCTCTACGGCGGCTCGCGCGCGCTGATGAAGCGCGTGCTGGCCAGCAACCCGCTGGTCAACGTGTTCTACACCGGCTTCAAGGCCTGCGACGACTACCACAACGGCGAGGCGGCCATGACCCAGGTGCAGTGCCCCACCCTCTTCATCCTCGGGCGCCAGGACCAGATGACGCCACCGAAGGCAGCGCAGTCACTGATCAACAGGGCGCGTCAAGCGCGTGTGGTGTTACTCGACGCCGGCCATCAGTTGATGACCGAGGCGCCGGATGGTGTGCTGTTTGCCGTCCGGGATTTCCTGCGGGAAAGTCAGTAGACGCAGCAGCACAGGCCCGTGGCAGAATGAATCAGCACCCACAGGAAGTGATCGGTGCATCGGTACTATTCAGGAGACAACATGAAAATCATCACACCGTCGGTCTGCGCGCTGCTGGCCAGCCTGGTCCTGTCGTTGGGCGCCGCTGCACAAAATATATCCATTGCCACCGGCGGTACCGGCGGCGTCTACTACCCGATGGGGGGCGGCATGGCTGCCGTGCTGTCCAAGCATGTGCCTGGGATGCAGGCCACCGCCGAGGTCACTGGCGGCTCGGTTGACAACCTCAAGCTGATTGCCAGCGGTAAGCCCTATGTCGGATTCACGATGACCGATGCCGGTCAGGATGCGTACCGTGGTGAAGACAAATTCAAGGGTAACAAGGTGGCCTTGAAAACCTTGATGGTGCTGTACCCGAATCGCATGCATGTGGTCAGTGTCGAGGGTCGCGGTATTGCCAAGATGGCCGATCTCAAAGGCAAGCATGTTTCGACCGGTTCCCCTGGTAGTGCTACCGAGGTGATGGCGTTTCGCCTGATCGAGGCCGCCGGCCTCGACAAAGACCGCGACATGAAACGCGAGCGCCTGGGCGTTGCCGAATCGGTCAACGCCATCAAGGACAACAAGATCGACGCCTTCTTCTGGGTCGGCGGCCTGCCGACGGCCGGTGTGACTGACCTGGCCAATACGCCCGGTACGAAACTGAAGATGGTCGACCATGCAGAGGCGGTATCTGCCATGAACAAGAAATACGGCAACCTGTACGTGGAGGATGTCATCCCAAAGGACGTCTACCGTGGCATGGACGCAGACAACAAGCAGGCCACCGTGATGAATATTCTGGTGGCCCATGAAAGCATGGATGATAAAACCGCTTACAACATCGTCAAGACCCTCTTCGAAAAGCGCGATGACCTGATTGCGGTGCACAAGGAAGCGGTCAACTTCAAGCTGGAAAATCAACGCTCCAACGCGACACCAATTCCGTTTCACTCAGGGGCTTTGAAGTACTTTGCCGAAAAGGGTGTCAAGCTCAATTGATGTGTTTTCCAGCCGATCCCGTGCCGCAGCATGAGTCAAGCAATCCCACCTGAACCGCCTGCGGTGGTGGTCAGTGAAGCGGCACTCCACAAGGCCGAGGAATTCATCGAAGCCGAAGAAGGCGCCGCCAACAAGTTCAAGGGCTGGCTCGCCGTCCTGGTAACACTGCTCGCGTTTGTGATGTCGGTGTTTCATCTCTACACCGCTTATGCGATTGTCCCGACTCAGACCCTGCGCCCCGTGCACGTCGGCTTCGTGCTGTCACTGTGCTTCCTGGTGTTCCCGATTGCCCAGCGCTTTCGCCATCGCGTCATGTGGTGGGACTGGATCGCTAGCGCCTTGTCGGTCGCCATCGTCGTCTATCTGATCCTGGGTGGCGACGATTTCACCGACCGCAATACGTCTCCCGAACCCTGGGACATCGTCTTTGGCATCGCGCTGATCGTGCTGGTGATGGAAGCCATGCGTCGCAGCGCGGGCTGGATCATGCCGGTGATCACGTCTGCTTTCATCCTTTATGCACTGGTCGGCCCCTGGCTTCCGGCACCCTGGACGCACAAGGGGTACGAGATCGGCCGCCTGGTCGGCGTGATGTACATGACGCTGGAAGGCATTTACGGTGTGGCAGTCGATGTGTCGTCGTCACTGATCATCCTGTTTACGATTTTCGGCGCTTTCCTGCAGTACTCCGGTGCCGGCAAGTTTTACATCGATTTTTCGTTTTCTGCGATGGGTGGCAAGCCCACCGGTGCCGGCCGCACGGTGGTGCTGGCGTCATTTCTGCTGGGTGGACCGTCCGGTTCGGGCGTTGCCACCACCGTCACACTGGGCGCGGTCGCCTACCCGATGCTGGCCAAGGCCGGTTACGAGAAGAACGCAGCCGGTGGCCTGCTGGCTGCTGGCGGTTTGGGTGCCATCATCTCGCCACCGGTGCTG
>CAYHDD010000609.1:0-2567 GCA_964355195.1 uncultured Rhodoferax sp.
TCGGGCGCTGCTGGCTTGTCACCCAGCACAGATTTCAAGGGACATATTTTGACAGCGGGGCATTTGTCGCAACCGGCGACGATGGCAATCGGGCAGAGGGTCATAACTGTCTCCTGATATGGAATGGGTTGAAGGGACTACAGTATGCTCCGCGAACGAAACGGGCGTATTTCGCGGTAACATCGCGGCCATGAGGCTGATCTCGTGCATGATGGGTTGAATCGACTATGTTGAAAGTGCTTAAAGACCGAATCAAGGTCCTGCTGGTTGATTGTCAGGCCATCGTACTTGCGGGGACCAAACTGTTGATCGAGAGTGATCCGCGCTTTGTTGTCTGCGGAGTTGCCACCAACCGGGAAGAGGTGCTTCAGCAAATCGGTCGTCAGGAGCCCGATGTGATTGTGCTGGAACTTGATCTCGGCGAGGACAGCGGCTTGTATCTGATTCCAATCCTGGGCGCAAACTGCAAGGGGAAAATGCTGGTCCTGACGGGTAGCCGTGATCTGCTCTTGCACGATCAGGCCGTCATTACAGGCGCGCGCGGCGTGGTCAGCAAGGATGACACACCGAAGACGCTCTTTACAGCGATCGAAAAAATCTATCAGGGTGAGTTGTGGCTCAACCGAAATGCGACGGCGCGAATTTTGCTGGAGGTGGCCAGAGCCCACGCGCCGAAAGAGAGCGGACCTGAAGAGAGGATGCTTGCCAGTTTGACCAAGAAGGAGGAAAAGGTCTTGCAGGCTGTGGTAGGCGCCTCTGGCAAACAGCTTAAGGTGGTAGCTGATGATCTATGCATCAGCCAGCACACCCTGCGCAACCATCTGGCGGCCATCTACGAAAAACTGGGCGTAGCCAGTCGCCTGGAGCTCTACGTGTTTTACAACCAAAACGCCGCTGCCAAGGCCGCTTAATTCAGGGTTTTGATGACTTGGCTCAGGATTTTCACGCCCAGACCATAGTGCGCATCGATCTTGTCGACACGGACCACTTGACCTTCGCAGCAGAGCTGTAGCTTGCCACCGGGGGTGTCGAGACTGATGCAAAAGTCAATGCGTGAGCCGAAATCGCACTGACCATCTTGCACGATGTAGGCGCCGCTGGCGCTGATGTCGCGTGTCACGCCTTCCACGCCGTTGACGACCGTCGGCAACATTGAGCCAATCCGTTTGCTGCGGTGTTGCGTCGTTGCCCTGCTGGCGCTGGCTGCCTTGGTCATAATTTCATCTCCAGGACTGGTGTTGAGCCGCTATCGCCCAGCACTTGAACATGATTGTTCAGCTTGGAATTGTAGTCACTTTCAGGGAGCCACCAACTCTCAGCCACGGGGGTCTTCGCCAAGTGGCAGACAGCCAACATCCCGTTTCCAGTTGGGGACAGAGCAAGCTCACTCGCTGCGCTCCAGTAGCCTTGGTCTGTCCCGCAAAGCTCTAGTTGGCAACCCGACGGCGACGCGCCGTGAATCCAATCAGACCGAGTCCGGCGATCATCAGGGCGTAGGTATTGGGTTCCGGAACCGGACTCACTGAAGACTCTGAAGCCACCAGAAAGTCTTGTTGGGCGCTGTTGCTGTACAGGTTGAAGGAGTAGTTTGCGGGTCCTGCGATGCCGGTTTTTGCGTTGCTGATCATGCTGCTGGCGGCGTTTATCACGCTGGCGCCGGTCGAACTCGTCGTCTGCACGGCACCGGTTGTCAAGACGCCGTCGTCTTTTGCCAATTCCCAAAGGGCGATCTGGAAGGCAGCGCTGTTGAGATTGTTTCCGCTTGTGCTGGCGTAAGACTGCGAATAGAGCTTGGTGACCTCGGCGGCTTGGCTGCTACCGAGTGCACTCAAATCCGACACCGTGTAGAGCGTGGGTGTGGAGGAGGCCCATTGGGTGGGGTCGATGCAATAGGCCAGGAACGAAGTGCCATTGCTGGCGGTCGAGCCGACGGTGATACTGGCGGAACCAGCGAAGTAATCGTGCGCGCCGGATTGAATCGGCAACACCATGTTGAGCGATTGTCCGTTGACCGTGCTTTGTTCACTGACGTAGGCACTGAAGCTCGAACCGTCTGCCGAGGCTTGCGTACTGATCATGCTCAGAGATGCCAACAGCGTCACTGCGAAGAGTTTGTTCAGGTTGCGTGTCATGGTCGTACTCCGAAAATTTGTTGTCGCCATTTGTGTTTGGCGATGACTGAATTTTCGGAGCGCAACCCTGGCGCGTGAATGACGTGTGACTACCCTTTCGCTAGTAGTTCTGGATCACCGTTTTCTCACAAAAACATGGTAGACCGGTACCAGGCTGGTCCGGTAGCCAACTCAAATACCCTGGACAGCGATGCCCTTGAATTCGCCCGTGGCGATGCGTTGCTGCCACTCGGCCGGACCGGTGATATGGGCGCTTGTTCCGCCGGCGTCAACGGCCACTGTGACCGGCATGTCGACCACGTCGAACTCGTAAATGGCTTCCATGCCGAGATCGGCAAAACCGACCACCTTGGCCGTCTTGATTGCCTTGCTGACCAGATAGGCAGCGCCGCCGACTGCCATTAGATTAGCGCTTTGGTTACTCTTGATGGCTTC
>CAYHDD010000610.1:0-2563 GCA_964355195.1 uncultured Rhodoferax sp.
GCTTCTTCCAGCCCAACCAACCCCAGATCGCCAGCAGGAAGAAGATTGCATACAGCAGGGTCGTCAACTGCAGACCCTTGTAGGCAAAGAGCGCGATGCTGGCGGCGTTGACGATCAGCCAGAGCAGCCAGTTCTCGATGTATTTGCGCCCCAAAAGCACGGTGCCGACCAGGCTGCCGGCCGTGACAAACCCGTCCGCCCACGGTACATCGGAGTCGGTCAGACCGCGCAGCAACAGGGCCAACAGCAACCAGCTGGCGGCGTAACCCAGCAGGCACCAGCGCCAGCCGCGCGGGTCAAGTCGCTCGATGTGCAGCAAGGCGCCAGAGCCGCTGCGGTGACCGCGCAGCCACTGCCACCAGCCCCAGACGGCGGTCAGCGCAAAGAACAGATTGACACCCGTCTCCCCGTAGAGTTTGCTGCTGTAGAACAACCAGGCGTAGAGCAGGCTGGCTACGAAGGTGAGCGGCCAGCCCCAGTGAATCTCGCTGACATTGCAGGCAATGTTGGCCAGCGCCAGCACAAAGGCCAGCAGTTCGAGCCAGGTGACTGCGCTGCCCAGCAGCGTAAAGGCCGTGTCAAGCATGGTTCGGCGTCTCGCAGCGCGTCCCTAGAAACTCAGCGACAGGCTGGCGCGCAGGGTGCGCGGTGTGGATGGGAACAAGTAGATCCCGCCCCAGGACGTCGTCGGTGCTTCACGCCAGTAGCTGGCGTTGCCCAGATTCTCTACGTTGAGCCGCCACAGTGCAGCCTGACCGATGAGTCTGCTTTGGTAGCTGAGCCCGGCGTCGAGCTGCCAGGCTTGCGGCAACTCGACGCTACCATCGGCGGTCGCCGCCTTCGAGTCCTGGTAGCTGGCCAATGCATTCAGGCTCAGACCGGGGACGGCCAGCACGCGGTAATCTGCAAACAGTGAGCCTTTCTGGCGCGGCACATTGGTCGCTCGCTGTCCGACCAGAGCCGGATTCAGCGCCTGGGTGTAGCGGGCATCGAGCATCATCCAGCTGGCTTGCAGCGACAGCGCCTCGTTCATCCGACCGGCTGCGGTCAGCTCCACTCCCCGGTGGCGCGCGCTCTTGGCGCCCGCCACCCGCGTCGGCAGCGCATTGGCGCCAACGCCGCTCTGGTCGTCCGCGAAAGGTTTCTCGATGCTGAAGGCGGCAGCGCTCAGCAACAGGCGCGCATGGGCCTGCCATTTGAGGCCAATCTCGGTTTGTTCGCTCTTCAGAGCGGGCAGAGTTTGGCCCGGATTGGCGAAGAGGTCCGGGCGGTTCGGCGCCGCTTCCAGTTCGACGCCCTGACCCCATGAGGCGTAGAACATGGTGCGCTCGCCGGGCGTCCAGCTCAAGCCGGCCCAGGGTGTGCTCACGCTCTGCTCAAAAGACACGGCCTGCCCACCGTCGCTCTGCTCGCTGCTGCGCTTGAGCTGTGTCACCCGCACGCCGACAAACGACTGCACGTTGGCACCCCAGGGCGACGCCAGCGCGGCATAGCCGGACACCGCCTGCTCGCGGCTGTTGCTGTTGAGTACGCTGGGCGTCGGGTCGGCTGGCAGCGCTACCGGTGCGTAAATGTTGCTGCTGCCAACATAGTTGTAGGCCTGCATGGGGGCCAGATCGGCACGACTGCTGTAGCCGCTGGCGCCCAGGCGCAGGCTGTGCTTGACGCCCAGCGCATCGATTCGCCCTTCGAGCTGAGCGTCCCAGCTCGACAGACTGCGTCGCTCGCCTTCGCTGCGGTAGTCGTACATGTCCACATCACCGTTGCCGCACAGGCCCGGGTAGACGTAGGTGGCGGCGTTGCCGCAGCCGTCCGGGAAGGCGAGACGGTCATGGATCAGCGAAGTCTGCCTTTGAGCCGCCAGGCGCAACTGCCACTCGGCAGACAGTCGCTGCGCAAGGGTGATCTGCGCCGTCGTGCTGCTCACCTGAACCGGCAGCGACCAGCTCTGGTTATTGAGATTCAGGCGCGCTTTGACGGCGGGCAGGCTGTCGCCCAGGCCATCGGCGTTGCTGTCCAGGAGGCCCAAGCCGGGCACTGAGGGCTGACTCTTGCGCTGCACTTCAAGATTCGCCGAGACCGAGGTGTCGGGACTCAGCAGGCTGGCGGTGGCCAGACTCAGCAGTTGGCGCGAGCCACCGGCACGGTCAAACTGCGAGCGCAATTGTTCGTCGACCAGGTTCACGCGCAGACCGACGCTGCCGATCTGGCTGTTGCTGTCCAGATGAAGCTTGGCTCCACCGAAGCCATCGAGGCTGAGCGCGGCCGTGTTGAAGGCTTCCTTCATCGGCACTTTGCTGACGTAATTCACCAAGCCGCCGGGTGCCGAGACGCCCGCTTGCAGGCCAGCCACACCTTTGAGCACTTCGATCCGCTCCACGTTCTCCAGGGCCAGCGGCAGGTAGTTGGAAACCGCCAGCCCATTGCGCCGGAAGTTGCTGCTCTGGTCGAGCACAAAACCGCGGATCGAGAGATTTTCCAGGTAACCCGTGGTGTTGTAGTTGTCCGACAGTGAGGCGTCCAGTTTGAGCGCCTGCGAGAGCGACCGCACGGCGCTTGCGGC
>CAYHDD010000611.1:0-2551 GCA_964355195.1 uncultured Rhodoferax sp.
TGGCCCTGCTGCCGCCGACGCTGATTGCCAGCATCTACGGCATGAACTTCAAGTACCTGCCGGAGTTGGACTGGTCGTACGGCTATATGTACGCATTGGCCCTGATGGTCGCTAGCGCCCTTGTGCCGATGTGGTATTTCAGAAGGCGTGGCTGGCTCAAGTAACCGAGGCATGCGGCGCAAGCGCGGTGGCGGGTGCACTGGCGGCAAGCAACGCCGCGATGTTCTCCTGGTTCGGCCGCCACACGACCCCCCGCTCGGTGATCAGAGCCGTCACCAGTTCGGCCGGCGTCACGTCGAAGGCCGGGTTGCGCACCTGCACCCCCGCAGCCGCCCACTGGCAATCCCTGAACCCGGTCACCTCTTCTGGCGCGCGCTCTTCAATGGCAATCGCACCGCCGTCCGGCGTTGCCGGGTCAATCGTCGACAAGGGACAGGCAACGTAAAACGGGATGCCATGGCGCTGCGCCAGCACCGCCACCATGTAGGTGCCGATCTTGTTCGCCACATCGCCGTTGGCTGCCACGCGATCGGTGCCGACCACGACCACGTCGACCTCGCCCCGACTCATCAAGTGCCCCGCCATGTTGTCGCAGATCAGCGTAACCGGGATGTCCTCTTGCACCATCTCCCAGGCTGTCAGTCGGGCGCCCTGAAGAAAGGGCCGGGTTTCGTCGGCCAGCACTGAAATCCGCTTGCCGCTTTCGACCGCCGAGCGGATGACGCCCAAAGCGGTGCCGTGCCCGGCAGTGGCCAGCGCACCGGCGTTGCAATGCGTCAAAACGCGTGCGCCGTCGGCCAACAAAGCGGCGCCCCAGGCCCCCATGGCGCGATTGATACGCACATCTTCGGCGGCGATCTCGTGCGCCTGGGCCAGCAGCACGTCAGCGATTTCGTTGATCGGCTGCGTCCGAACCCGCTGCCAGACGCGGCGCATGCGGTCCAGCGCCCAAGACAAATTAACCGCCGTCGGGCGACTCGCCGCCAGAACCCTAAAGCCCGCTTCCAGACCGCGCTCAAACGCACCCCGTTCGAGCGACCGCTGCGACAATGCTTGCAGCGCCACACCGTAAGCGGCCGCGCAGCCAATGGCGGGCGCGCCGCGGACCACCATCGAGCGGATGCCCTGCGCCACCTCCTGTGCGTTGCAGAAGTGCAGATACTCAAAGTGCGCCGGCAAGACTCGCTGGTCGATCATTTCCAGCACACCAGCGCGCCAACGCATCGTTTCGACCTTCAAATGGGTGTTGCTCTGTTCGCTCATTGCGGTTGGCCGCTGAGCGCCCCAGCGGGCGACTCCGTCTGGCCATAAGTCTTGAATCTTTCCATCACTTCCTGCATTTGGCTTGGCGTCAGCAGTTTGGGCTGCCCCAACTGCAACGCGGACCAATACTGCTCGCAGAGCGACTCCAGTTCCACCGCCAGCGCCAAGGCCGAGCGCAGGCTCGCTCCCACGGCCAGCATCCCGTGATTGCCAAGCAAACAGGCTTTGCGACCGACCAGCGCCTGCAAGGCTACATCAGAAAGCTGCTGGCTGCCAAACAGCGCATAGGGCGCGCAACGAACCGTGTCGCCACCGGCGGCGGCAATCATGTAGTGAAACGGCGGAATTTCAAGGTGCAGGCAGGCCAGCGTGGTGGCATAGCGGGAATGCGTGTGTACGACGGCTCCGACATCGCTGCGCGCGGCAAAAATATCGCGATGAATCCGCCATTCGCTGGACGGCTTTCCGCCAGCCAGCACAGCTCCATCAAAATCCATTTCAACCATCAAATCAGCGTACAGGTCCTCGGCGGGCACGCCCGAGGGTGTGACCAGGAACGTGCGCTCCAGCCGGACCCCGATATTGCCGGAGGTACCTCGATTCAAACCCTGCTGCGACAGCGCCCGGGTCGCATTCACCATCGCTTGACAGGCAGTAACGCGATCATTCGACATGGGCAATTGGGCGCACCCCGGTCAGTTCAAGACTCGGCCTGCCACCGCCTGGAGCCGCTCCAGCATGGCCGGATCGCGTGCCTCTGGCGCGGTGATCAAGGCATACTGCAACGCGCTGCGACAACTGCAACTGCCAGCACTGAGATCACCCTGGAGCGCAGGCGTCACTTGTTTCACCAGGTTGCGTGCCCGCTCAGCATTGGCCAGCAACACCTTGACAATTGCCTCCACCGTGACCGCATCATGATCCGGATGCCAGCAATCGAAATCGGTCACCATCGCCACCGTGGCGTAGCACAGTTCGGCTTCACGAGCGAGCTTGGCTTCGGGCATATTCGTCATGCCAATCACATCGCAACCCCAGCTGCGGTACAGGCGGGACTCCGCCAGGCTCGAAAACTGAGGCCCCTCCATCGCGAGGTAAGTGCCACCGCGTGCCACGGCGATCCCCAGCGCCTGCGCCGCTCGCTCCAAGTGGTCACCGAGTCGGGCGCACACCGGGTGTGCCATCGAGACATGGGCCACCAGTCCTGTGCCAAAAAAGCTCTTGTCACGCGCGAAGGTCCGGTCTATGAACTGGTCGACGATGACAAACGTGCCAGGATTCAACCCCT
>CAYHDD010000612.1:0-2550 GCA_964355195.1 uncultured Rhodoferax sp.
GATCGGCTGCTGCAAAATGATTTGACCGCTCTTGAAAGTGCAGCTCGGCGTTGCCTGAACGTCGGTCGGCACGGACTTCTCGCAAACAAAGCTCTTGCCGTGCTCAAACACCGATGCGCCGCATTGAGGGCAGCTACCCAAAGATTCCTGCTTCGAGAAATCAATCAACTCGCCGCTGTCTTCGGCCTTGCGGTCGTCGCCAAAGTCGAACTCCAGCTTGTAGTTCTTGCTCTCTTCATCGAACTTGATCACCATTTCGGCTGTAAACGGCCACCCAGCCTTGGAGCGAAAACCATCCAGCGGGCCAATCTTTCGGTCACGCAAGAACCGCTCTACCTCGGCAACCTCGAAGGTGCGACCGGCGGGCGTCTTGCCAAACGAAAAGCCACAACCTTCGTCAGCGCCGCTGGCGCCAGTGCAACTGTAGCGACGGTAATTTTCCTTCATCACACCGCGGCAATTGGGGCAGGGCGCCTGCAAAGTGGCGTAGTCGCCGGGCACCGTGTCGCGATCGTATTCCTTGGCCTTCTTTACCATGCGTTCGGTCATCGCGGCAATCTCGGCCATGAAGACCTCACGCCGGAGCTTTCCGTGTTCCATCTGGGCCAGCTTGTACTCCCACTCGCCGGTCAATTCGGCTTTGGAAAGTTCCTCCACCCCCAAGCCGCGCAACAGCGTCATGAGCTGGAAAGCCTTGGCGGTTGGAATCAGTTCGCGCCCCTCGCGCAGCATGTACTTTTCAGCGATCAGGCCTTCAATGATGCTTGAGCGCGTGGCCGGTGTTCCCAAGCCTTTTTCGTGCATGGCGGCACGCAGGTCGTCGTCTTCAATGGTCTTGCCAGCCCCTTCCATGGCACCCAGCAGGGTCGCTTCCGAATAGCGCGCCGGTGGACGCGTCTTCAGAGCCTTGGGTTCGACCAGCGCCGCATGAACCCGCTCGTCTGCTTTGACGGGCACCAAATTGCTCGGGCTCTTGTCATCGCCCGTGGCGACCTCCTGGGCCGCCTCCTTGCCATAGATCGCCAGCCAGCCGGGTTTGACCAGGACCTTGCCTTCGGTCTTGAAGCTGTACGCGGCGACCCCTGTCGGCACCGTGCGCGTAGCGAGCAGCGTGGGGGTCACTGTTGTTATACGCGTCGTGATCTGGTATTCGGCGCTCGGAAAGAAAACCGCCATGAAGCGACGCACTACCAGATCGTAGATCTTCTGCTCAGCCTCGCTCAAACCGTGGGGTGCCTGCAGGGTCGGGATGATGGCGAAGTGATCGCTGACCTTGGCGTTGTCAAAGATGCGTTTGCTTTTGCTGAGGTAGTTGTGCTTGAGTGCCACTGCGGCATGTGGCGCCAAATGCTTCATTTCGCTCTGGCCAAGCATCTCAAAGGTTTGCCTGACCACCGGCAGGTAGTCTTCGGGCAGGGCGCGCGAGTCGGTACGCGGATAGGTCAACGCCTTGTGACGCTCATACAGGCTTTGTGCAATCGACAAGGTGGTCTTGGCGGAGAAGCCGAACTTGCCGTTCGCCTCGCGTTGCAAGCTGGTCAGGTCGAACAACAGCGGTGAGGCCTGCGTGCTGGGTTTACTCTCCTCGGTGACGCTGCCCTTTTGACCGCGCACGGCTTGAGCAATCGCCAGCGCGGCTCGCTCGCTCCATAGCCGGTCGGCTTTGAGTTCGGCGTCCGCTGGCTCACCATCGGCAGTTGACCGCTTCCACTGTGGGTCGAACCATTTGGCGTCGTAATCGCCTGCCTCGGCGCCAAAGCTGGCATGGACTTCCCAGTAGTTGCGGCTGACAAACTTGCGAATGAGTTCCTCGCGCTCGACCACCACCGACAGCGTTGGCGTTTGAACCCGGCCTACCGTGGTCAGGAAGAAACCTCCATCGCGTGAATTGAAGGCCGTCATGGCGCGCGTTCCATTGATGCCAACCAACCAGTCGGCCTCGCTTCGGCAGCGCGCGGCGTCGGCCAGGGGCAGCATCTGCTGGTCACTGCGCAAACTGTTGAAACCATCGCGTATCGCCTGCGGCGTCATCGATTGCAACCAAAGCCGCTGCACCGGCAACTTGACCTTGCTGTACTGCTGGATCAGTCGAAAGATCAATTCCCCCTCTCGGCCCGCGTCGCAGGCATTGATCAAGGCACCCACGTCCTTGCGTTTGGCCTGCTTCACGATCGCATTGAGCCGGGTCTTGGTCTTATCCATCGGCTTGACATCGAAATGAGGGGGAATCACCGGCAAGTGAGCGAAACTCCACTTGCCGCGTTTGACATCGAACTCCTCGGGCGCCTGTATTTCCAGCAGGTGACCGACAGCACTGGTGACAACGTACGTTTCGTTCTCGAAATGCTCCTCGTGCTTCTCGAACTTCCCGGCAATGGCGGTGAGAGCCCGCACAATGTCCTGGGCTACCGAAGGCTTTTCGGCAATGACCAATGTTTTGGTAAACACTTCGTTTTTCATCTGACTACAATCCCAGTTTCTCGCGGGCGCACGGGCGCACGCACCTACACGGGAGCGCGCACATGCGCGCCCATACGAGTTCACCTTACC
>CAYHDD010000613.1:0-2539 GCA_964355195.1 uncultured Rhodoferax sp.
CGGTATGCCATGGAGGTCAAGCGCCAGCTTGACGTGCTGGACCGACGCCTCGCCGAGAGTCCCTATCTGGCGGGGGACGACTACACCATTGCCGACATGGCGGTCTGGCCCTGGTACGGCACGCTTGTGAAGGGTCAACTCTACGAAGCCGGCGAGTTTCTGCAAGTGCAGACCTATGAGCATGTTTTGCGCTGGACGAACCAGATTGCTGATCGTCCGGCCGTCAAGCGCGGGCGCATGGTCAACCGCGTCGTGGGCGAACCGAGCAGCCAACTGCATGAGCGCCATGATGCAAGCGACTTCGACACCAAAACACAGGACAAGCTGATCGCGCCGCTCTGAAATGAAACCACCCCGCAGACTGCAATCCCTGATTGAAGAAGGCCTGATTGATACCGTCGTTCGTCAGCTGATGAGCGGCAAGGAGGCGATGGTGTTTGTGGTTCGCTGTGGCGGCGAGTCGCGCTGCGCCAAGGTTTACAAGGAGGCAAACGCGCGCAGCTTTCGTCAGGCGGTGGACTACACGGAAAACCGCAAGGTCAAGAACTCGCGCCAGGCCCGGGCCATGGCCAAGGGGACCAAGTTTGGTCGCCAGGCGCAGGAGGCTGCCTGGCAAAGTGCCGAGGTAGACGCTCTCTACCGTCTCGCAGCGGCAGGAGTGCGCGTGCCACAGCCGTTCAATTTTCATGACGGCGTGCTGCTGATGGAGCTGGTGGTGGATGCACAAGGTGACGCGGCCCCGCGTCTGAATGATGTCGTCTTCAGCGCCGAACAGGCAAGCGCCCATCACGCCACACTGATTGGGGAGGTGGTGCGCATGCTGTGTGCCGGCGTGATCCACGGCGATCTGTCAGAGTTCAACATCCTCCTGGCTGCCGACGGTCCGGTGATCATCGATTTACCACAAGCCGTGGACGCCGCGGGTAACCATCATGCGCAGCGAATGTTGTTGCGCGATGTAACCAACCTGCGCGACTTCTTTGGCAAGTTCGCCCCGGCACTGCTCCGCACCGACTATGGCTCTGAAATCTGGAGCCTCTACCAGGCCGGTTTACTTTCACCTGATTTGGCGCTGACAGGTCGCTTTGAGCGCAAGGCCGCCAAGGTGGATGTGGGCAGCGTCATGCGCGAGATTGATGACGCTCGTTCCGACGAGGCGGCACGCCGCCAGCGCATGCTCACTGCACTCTGAACCGGTGCTTGCGATTGCAGGCTGCCTGGGCGACAACTAAAGAAATTTGAACGCTGACTTGATCAGTTTGCGAATCATGGGGGGCACCTCGCCTGCCTTGAACAGCGTGGCAGCGAATGAGAACTGGGTTCGGACAACGCCGCGCTCATGGCTGAACGTCTTGAAACCGTAGTGCCCGTGGGCGTTGCCAATGCCCGAGTTGTTGACGCCGCCGAACGGCAGATTGCCGTGCAAGAATTGCATCAGTGAGTGGTTGACACACGCTCCGCCAGACGAAGTATGGGTCAGCACTTTGTCGATATTGGCATTGGTCTGGCTGTAGATATACAGGGCCAGCGGTTTTGGGCCAGCGTTGATATGTGCGATGACCTCGTCGAGGGTGCTGTAGCCGATCACGGGCAGCAGCGGGCCAAAAATCTCTTCATCCATGATGCGGGCATCTTGCGCAATCCTGTCCAGCAAGGTGGGCTGGATGAAGCAGGCATCTTCCACCACACCGCCTCCCACCAGGGCTTGAGCGCCCCCTGCGTTGGCGTCATCGAGCAGCGCCTTGACACGCGCCGTATGACGTGCATTCACCATATGCGCCAAATGCGGGCTGCGTTGCTGTTCAGCAAGCGTTGAACCGTACGCCTTCTTGAGTTCTTCGCGGCAGCACTCAACCCATTGGTCCTTGACAGTCTCATGCACATAGACGTAATCCGGGGCAATGCAGGTCTGGCCAGAATTGGTGAACTTGGCCCACATGATGTTGCTGGCAGCAAGCTTGAGATTGGCGCTGGCGTCGACAATGGTCGGGCTCTTGCCACCGAGTTCCAGCGTGACGCTGGCGAGATTCTTTGCTGCCGCTGCCATCACATATTTGCCAATCGCCGGACTGCCTGTGAAGAAAATGTGATCAAACGGCAGTTGCTGCAAGGCTTGCGCTACGTCGGCCTCACCCTCGAAGATCGCGACCTCATCCTGCGGGAACACCTCCCGGACCACCATGGCGATGAGGCCCGACAAATGTGGCGTCAGCTCTGACGGTTTCAAGATCGCCGTGTTGCCCGCTGCAATCGCCGAGATCAACGGGCCCAGCGTGAGGTTCACAGGGTAGTTGAAGGGACCGATGATCAGGCAGCGCCCGCGTGGAGCATATTGCACGTAGCTGCGGGTTCCTGCCGTGAGCAGGGTGGGCCAAACGCGTTTGGATTTCATCCACTTCCTGACATGCCGGATGGCGTCGTTGGCCTCCACGCAGACAGGCAACAGTTCACCCAAATCAACCTCTCCCGGGGGCTTCTTGAAGTCCGCGTAGGCGGCGCGGTACCAGTCTTCGGTATGGGCAATCACGGCATCACGAAG
>CAYHDD010000614.1:0-2531 GCA_964355195.1 uncultured Rhodoferax sp.
GTTGGCGAGATGCCCAGTTCGGGTGCGGGGTCCAAGGTGACCAATTGGTCCAAGGAGAGCATCGGCGCGGCGCAGCTACAAGCTGATTTTGATGCCGTCTTGTTGACCGGTGGGGCCGAGCAATCGCGCGATCTGCCGGTGCCGGGTCGCGAGTTGGCTGGTGTTCACTTCGCCATGGAGTTTTTGCCGCAGCAGAACAAGGTCAATGCTGGCGACGTGCTTGCCAGCGAGGGAATCGAGCAGATCATGGCCGAGGGCATGCATGTAGTGGTCATTGGTGGTGGCGACACCGGTTCGGACTGCGTGGGTACCAGCAGGCGCCACGGTGCGGCCAGTGTGACCCAGTTTGAAGTGATGCCAAAGCCTCCGGTTGAAGAAGATCGCGCCCTGACCTGGCCTTACTGGCCACTCAAATTGCGCACAAGCTCCAGCCATGAAGAAGGTTGTCAGCGCGAGTTTTCGATTTCGACCAAGGAGTTCATCGGCGAAAATGGCAAGCTCACCGGCGTGAAGACAGTTCGTGTTGAGTGGCAGGCAGGCAAGATGATCGAGGTGGCGGGCAGTGAGCAGGTCTTTCCGGCTGATCGGGTGTTGTTGGCGATGGGTTTTGTCAATCCAGTTGCCTCAGTACTCGATGCCTTTGGCGTCGAAAAGGACGCTCGTGGCAACGCCAGGGCGAGCATCGAAGCAGCCGGCGGCTACGCCACCAATGCGACCAGGGTCTTTGCGGCGGGCGATATGCGCCGCGGTCAGAGTCTTGTTGTCTGGGCCATCCGCGAGGGCCGCCAAGCGGCGCGTGCCATTGACGAGTTCCTGATGGGGGCCAGCGTGCTACCGCGCTGAAATGTCAGTTAGGGCGCTCGGCGGCTTGGGAATCAAACGCGCCGACCGGTATTGGTGTAATCCCTTATGATTCGGGACCGGGTTGCCCGGCCTTTTTACTTCTTCATGTCTACAGCGTCTTCTCCTCTCGTCGAATTGCGTCACCTGAGCTTTGGCTACGGTGAGCGCGTCGTGCTCGATGATATTTCTCTGGAGGTGCCGCGTGGGAAAGTTACCGCTCTGATGGGCGCTTCGGGTGGGGGCAAGACGACCATCCTGCGGCTGATTGGTGGGCAGAACCGGGCGCAGCAGGGAGAGGTCCTCTTTGACGGGCAAGACGTCACACGCATGGACCAGGCCAAGCTCTACGCCGCGCGTCGCCGCATGGGCATGTTGTTTCAGTTTGGCGCCCTGTTTGCTGACTTGTCCGTGTTTGACAATGTTGCCTTTGCCTTGCGTGAACATACCAATCTGCCGGAAGCGCTGATCCGGGACATTGTGCTGATGAAACTCAACGCGGTGGGTTTGCGTGGTTCGCGTGACATGATGCCGAGCGAGGTTTCCGGCGGCATGGCCCGGCGTATTGCGTTGGCGCGGGCTATTGCGCTTGATCCAGAACTGGTGATGTACGACGAACCGTTTTCGGGGCTTGATCCAATTTCTGTGGGCACTACGGCGCGTCTGATTCGCCAACTCAACGACTCGATGGGTCTGACAAGCATCTTTGTGTCGCACGAGTTGGAGCAGACGCTGACCATTGCTGATCATGTCATCATTCTGGCCAATGGACGGGTGGCGACACAGGGCACGCCTGAAGAGGTTCGTCGCAGCAGTGATCCGCTGGTCCATCAGTACGTGAACGCGCAAATCGATGGTCCGGTCCGTTTTCACTACCCGGGAGCCTCGGTTGACCAGGATTTCGGCTTCGGGGCAATGTCATGAGCTTGTGTAAGCTGGCTGACATCGGATTCGCGTTGCGCAGCCAGTTAGCTGACGTAGGGCACGGTGCACGGCTTTTTGCTCGTCTGCTGTCGACGCTGGGCGGTAGTCTGAAGCGCTTTGGCTTGATTCGTGATCAGATACATTTTCTGGGCAACTACTCGCTGGCCATCATTGCGGTGTCTGGACTGTTTGTCGGGTTTGTTTTTGGCCTTCAGGGTTATTACACCTTGCAGCGCTATGGTTCGTCAGAGGCGCTGGGCTTGCTGGTCACACTCAGTCTGGTGCGTGAGCTCGGGCCGGTGGTTACTGCGCTATTGTTTGCCGGTCGAGCAGGCACGTCGCTGACAGCGGAGATCGGACTGATGAAAGCCGGTGAGCAGATCAGCGTGATGGAGATGATGGCGGTGGATCCGGTGCAGCGCGTGTTGGCCCCCCGTTTTTGGGCCGGCGTGATCACCATGCCCTTGCTCGCGGCGGTCTTCAGCGCCATGGGCATCATTGGCGGCTGGGTCGTCGGCGTACTCATGATCGGGGTTGACGCCGGTTCGTTTTGGAGTCAAATACAAGGCGGAGTTGATGTTTGGCAGGACGTAGGCAATGGAGTGATCAAGAGTATTGTGTTCGGATTTGTCGTCACCTTTGTCGCGCTGTTGCAAGGATTTGACGCTCAGCCGACGCCTGAGGGTGTGGCCAGTGCAACGACGCGGACCGTGGTCGTTGCTTCCTTGTCGGTCTTGGAGATGGATTTCATCCTCACAGCCCTGATG
>CAYHDD010000615.1:0-2526 GCA_964355195.1 uncultured Rhodoferax sp.
CTCAGTTGGTAGAGCAGCGGACTCTTAAGACAAGCTACCAAATCGATAGCACTCACTAAGCCCAAGATTTTCATGGGCTTTTTTCTTGTCCGAAATTCCCTGGACTGTGCCCCGAACCCCTATCCGAACTTCTTGGCTGGCATCGGATCTTTCTGGCGAAATCTCTATACCGATCAATGGCTTGGCAATAGCCGCTCCCGATCGCCCCGAACCCAACCGAAACACCTCCGAAACTGGCACCGGAATGTCGGCAAGTGGTCGAGTCGCCGGGACCAGCGAGATGATTCCCACCAGCCACCGCCGCCCCGACCCCGAAATTTGCCCCATGGTGCCACGCAACGGCCCCAACATGGCCCTACCCCCTCAGCCGACCCAAAGGATGCAGCCTGGGGCCGCTATGCGCCAACTCGGGGGTCTTTCAAGCCGCCCCCCTGTTTCCTCTGCCACCGCCTACGCTAAAGTTGACGCAGGTGACGCCACCATCGCTGCACGTATTGCCGACGAAGCGCCATTGGTCGCATCGTGCAAGGTCTTGGAAGACACCCTTATGTACCGGTCAGTGGTTACAGGACTGGCATGGGTCAAGAGCTGCTGGATGACGTTTATCGAGGTACCGGCATTGGCCAGCGTAGTAGCGAACGTTCTTCTCAGTCCATGAATCTTGAAGGTCGGCACACCAGCTTTCTTGCGCAGCACATCAAACGGTTTATTGATGTTCACGTACCGCTTGCCCGTCTTCGGATTGACCCAGACATACTCAGACTCGCCCCTGCTCGCAAGCTGACTCTTTATGGCCTCTGCCGTCAGGTCTGCCATCGGGATCGATTTCAAACGACGGCTCTTGGCCGACCGGGCTGGAATGCTGATCGTATGGTTGTCCATGTTCAGATCAGCCCATTTGATCGACATAGCTTCCGTCATTCGCATGCCGCTGGACAGCATGAACAGAATCAGGTTGGCAATGACCTTGTTTTTGCTGGCCTGGACTACCTGAACAAAGCGCTGCAACTCAGCATCGGTCAAAAAGTCATTGCTGCGGTTATCAACGTTGAACATCGGAAACCGCGACGCCACGTTTTTCTCCAGCATCGACCAGTCCACGGCCAGGGTCAGGGCGTGTTTGATGAACCGGATGTGCAGGTCACAGGTAGCGGGTGCAAGTTTGTCCTCGTTGAGCAAAGATGTGTGAAAGTTGGACAGCATCAGCCGGGTTATGTCAGTCAGCTTCTTGCCCCCGAGTACCTTGTTTACCCGCACGGCCAGTTCCTTGTCGCGCTTGTGTGACCTCTTCCTGGATAAGACGTACGGGTAATAATTTTCCTCAAAGAATTTGGCAAATGTTAGCTCTTCTGCCTTGGGCTTTTCCGCGGCCACCTTGGGGTTGATGCCTGCCTGAATTTGGCTTTTCCATAGCGCCGTTTGCTGTCTGGCACTTTGCAGGGTCACGCTGCTCGTTTTGCCGATGACGAAATGAGTGCTTTTGCCGCTCACTTTCAGGCGCGCTCTGTAGATGCCGTGGCCTGGGTTGCTGGCGGTGACCTCGACGTATAAGCCGCGTGACTCTTGGCGCAGGTCGCAGTATTCCACGCGCGATTGCCCCTCGGGAACGTTGAGCCCATTCAAGATGAACTCCGGTGTTAAAAGTTTGGTTGCCATTTTGTTGAAACTCCTGTTGATTGGTATGTTGAAAGAAATGCAACCGCGCCCCGAGTAGGTGCCACGGCTGCTGGTTGGTTTGGTTACTTCAGTTCAGTTGTCGCCCTTGGCAGCTTCGGGCACTTGGGACCACCCGATGTGTCCGCAACGCCGCCACAGTTGCCACCCAGCGGGCCGCCCTGCGCGGTGTCTGTCTGCGTCGAGTCACAAGTCAGCCAAGAAGCGGTTCAGGCCACCCGGGTCAGCCTGTTGCGTCGTGTCCGCAACGGGGATACCCCCGCTGACAGGCTCCACCCCGGTTTCGGGCGGTGCGTTGCGCTGTTCCAGCAACTTTTTGGGGGCTTGGAGATAGCGCGAAAATGCGTCGGCGAATTGGTCGGCGTCGTAGCCCTTAGGGGTGCTGCCGTGCGCCATCCGGACCGTCTTGGGCTGGATGCCATACGCTAGGAGCTGTTTTGCCAATTGCCGTGGTGTAAGAGGCCTGCCCCGGTTGTAAGTGGCCCAGCCGTGCTCCTCATCAGCCACCAGCGCCGCAATGAGATCCACGGTGGAAATCTTATGGGTCTTCTTCGCTTCAAACACAGACTGGATGTCTGCCAGCAGTTCGCTGCCGGTGCTTACCGACGATTCGGCTGCATTTGACAGCGCCAACGCTGCCTTTTGGGCCCGATCAATCCATTCAGGCCCAGCAGTCTGCGCAATGGCGAACAAGGCTTCCCAGCAGTCCTGCTGTCGATCGCTCAGTTCCTCAGGCAGATGCGGCTGTGCGTGTCTCAGTTGCTCCGAATAATCTTGTGCGTAGCGCGCCAGTTTGGAACTTGTGGCCGCCGGGGCGAACATGCAGAGATTTGGCCGGTCTGGAAATGCTGA
>CAYHDD010000616.1:0-2518 GCA_964355195.1 uncultured Rhodoferax sp.
TCTTGCCCGCGTCGGGGTGCGAGATGATGGCAAAAGTGCGGCGGCGGCGGGTTTCAGAAGCAAAAGACAAAACGGAAATCCAAAAAAATTAGGGTTCAAGATGGACAGGAATGTCTGAGGCTTGGTGCAGCACGCGCACTATGTCAATGAACGAATCGCGTTCGATGTAGAACACACCATAGGGAAAGCGGTCTAAGGTCCAGAAACGAAGCTCGGCGTTGTTACCGGGCTCTGCATAGCGTGGCGATCCCGTTCCAGGAAAGCGTCTGATGTGGGTGATAGCGTCGTCGTAAGCTGCTACGAAGCGGACCGCGACATCGAAGGACGCCTCGGCCAGATAGTAGGAGATCGCTTGGTCAACGTCCGCTTCTGCGCGTGCTGTCGGCGTGCTGGGCTTCACGCTGTCTTGCGAGCCGCCGCCCGCCTGGCGTCTTCAATCCGTGTCAGAAGCTCGGTCTTGTGTTCTTCCCAAGGGCGGCCAGGTCCCGATTCCAGCCCTTCCTGAATCAGCATCCGAAATCGTTCCCGCTTGGCCTGTTCTTCATCGTGCCGCACCAAATCGCTCATGTATTCGCTGGCTGAACTATAGCCACGCGTCTTGACGCGGGTATCGACGAAAACTTTCAGATCGTCGGTCAGCGAAATGTTCAAGGTCACGGTGCTCATGAGGCCATTTTAATGGGTTTGGCAAGGATTGCGAAAATTCATATGCGGTCGTAATGTGCAGTTGTGCGTAGATACGGAAACGTGAGGTTCACCGGCGTGCATCGGCAGGGCGCTGACCCGAGCGCTTGTCGGGCCTCAGGTGGCTTTGGACGGTGCGCTGAGATGGCGCTTCAAATGACCCAGCAAATCGTTCAACTCGCCCAGTTCGGTGGGCTCCAGGTTCCCCAGCAGCGAGCTGACCCAGCGTTCGTGTTCAACCGCCATGCGCTGGAAGAGCTCCAAACCCTTGGGCGTCAGGCTGACATAGTAGGCGCGGCGATCTTTCGGGTCGTCGCGGCGCTGGATCAAGCCTTCATCGACCATTCGGTCGGTCATGCCGGTGATGTTGCCGCAGGTGACCATCAACAAACGCGACAAGTCACGCATCTTGAGGCCGTCCGGATAGCGGTAAAGCTGCGACATCAGGTCGAAGCGCGGCAGCGTCGTCTCGAAGTTGGTGCGCAGCTCGGTTCGCAAGCGAATTTCCATCAGGTGGTAGCAGGCGACCAGCCGCACCCACATGCGCAGCGAAACGTGCTCGCCCGCGCTCAGCAGCGGTGGTCGTGTGGTGGCGTCTGTAGCGGGCTGGTTGTCGGTGGTTTGGTCAATGTCTGGCATGCGCTGGTTCCCCGATTCACACGCGAGGATCGGTCTGTCCCAAGGTGCTCAGAGGCATTGTAGTGCGCCGAAAACACCTAAACATTTTGTGTGTAAATGAATAATTCCAGCAGCGAATGCGTGTTCCTGGGTGTTGTCGAGTCACTTGTACGTGACCGCATTGCCGGGTTCGTAGTCCGCCACCTTCAGCGGGCTGTGCGCAGCGATGTAAGAGCGCAGCACATCGCCATCGACGAAGCCCGTATCGACATAGCCAGCGTGTTTGATCAACACGGGGTAAGCATCGCCGCCAGCCGCCGTGAAGTTCGTAACAGAGAGTCGGTAGCTTTGCTTCGGATGGATTGGCTGGCCCGCGATGCGCGCCTCGACCAGTTGACCACGCTCGATGCGCATTTGCACGCCAGCCGACTGCGGGAAGGCTCCCGAACCCGGGCTCATCTTCGCGACCGCCTGCAGGTAAGCCAGCAACTCATTGCCGGGCATGGTGACCACGGCCACGGTGTTGCCGAAGGGCTGCACCTTGAGCACGTCGCGGTAGTTGATGTTGCCCGCAGGCAGCGAATCGCGCAGGCTGCCCGAATTCACCAGCGCGACATCGGCACCGGTCTTGTCGATCATCGCGCGGGTGACCAGCACGCCCAGGTTGGTGGGTTGCTTTCGCACGCTCAAGCGATCACCGTCGAACAGGCCGTCGCCGCTGCCCACGGGTACCAGTATTCGTGCCTCGCCGTTGGCCTGGAAGGGCTGCAGGAAGGCGCGCATGGTCGCATCCTGCGGTATCAGCTCGGTGTACGGCGCCTTTTTGCCATCGGCCTGCTTCTTCATCAGGTTGACCGGGATGAGCTCGTGCTTGACCAGCTCAATTCTGCGCTTACCTGTAGAGCCGCCTAGGACGAAATCGGCACGCCCCACATACTTGCCCCACTCGTGTGCCTGCACGATCCAGGTGCCGTTCTGGCGGTCGGGCGCGCACGGCTGACCCGGAACATAAGCCTCGTTGCGGACATTCTCCGCAGCCATGCAAACCGGGTTTTGGCTATGACCACCGACGATGAGGTCAAGGCCGGTGACCTGTCTGGCCATCTCCACATCACCCGCTGCATTCACACCGCGGTTGCCGTCGGGGTAGTGTCCCATGTGCGTGGCGGCGATCACCATGTCGGCCTTGTCGCGCAGCTCGGGCATCAGTAGGGCC
>CAYHDD010000617.1:0-2518 GCA_964355195.1 uncultured Rhodoferax sp.
GGGCGTAAGCCCCTCCGGCTTTCGGTTGTCGGGCGATTGGCCGAAACTGGCTCTAACTGGACAATCGGCAAGGATCTTCAGAACTGATCTCATTTCACCGCTTTCAGGCCACTTACCTTTCCTGCTGGACGTCAATACGATTCTTCGAACAGGCGCTTTAAGGTTGCGCAAAGACAGAGGCGCAGTTGCCAACCCGTGGCTCCCCGAAAAGATGTTTGACACTAAGGTGGGAACAATCGCTGGAAACAGTGAAAAGTCATTTTCTGCAGGCACTCAATCAGCATCTTCGCCAGTTACTTACCATGGGGACGATAGTCGTGTTGTCTTCGCAGCGCCGCAGCTTGCGGGATTCATCGGCAAGTATGCGCCTGGGCAGCGCATCGATGCCGGAAATTTAACATTTGAACCACTCGACGCGGCAAGAGGATTCGCTACGGTTGTGGTCAGTTCGCTGGACGGGCAGCCCCTCGCCAAGTCGACGCGTGTTTTGGTCTCGGTGCCCGGTCACATAATGGAAAGTCAACCAGAAGTGCGGCCACCGCGACCCAAGAAACTGATTCCCTACAAGAACAGCAGTGACTGGTGGACTCTGGAGCCTGATCCGACTGTCAATAGAAAATCATCAGTCACGCGCAATGTGCTGCCTGCGCCACTTTGGATGGAACGGGTGCCAATGAAGGTAACCTTTCGCTCTCAGGCTGCAGATCTGAAGGTGTTTCCACTCAGTTTGACCGGTGAACGACTCGGCCAACTTGCTGCAACATCTGTGATCAAATTCGCCAATGCCTATGAACTAACACTTCAATTGGAACCGTCCCCACGGTCACCGTGGTATGAAATTGTGATAACAGCGGCGCAAAAATAGACTCAATATGACATCCTGGCAAATTCAAGGCGGAATGCTGTCGGTCTTTCGGAGGGTTCTGATTGGGATCTCTCTGCTGCTCCCATTAACGACAAGCGCAACAACCGAACTTGTGTTGCAGTTGGACTCCTCATGGCGTAATGACTCGAATCCCTTGCGCTTGACCGAAAACATGGATAGCAGAACGGCGCTTGGTGCAGACAAGAAAAGCGACTCGATTCTGGCCACCGAATTCAGGGTCGTATTGGTTCACCCTCTTGACTCTACCGAAACACGACTGCTGTTCACAGGGCAATTGAGTAACAATAGCTACCAGCAATTGGCCCAGTTGGACAACACCGAGTATGCGTACAAGGGCGCATTTGAGTGGCGATCAGGGGACCTTTGGAAAGGCAAGCTATTTCGCAGCCAGGAACAGCAGTTGTACGACTACTTAAACGGTGCGTTAACCGCACGTGAAATGGTCCACCGGACGACGGGCAGCGCAGAAGTCGCTTTGCGGGTGACGCCAGACATTGAATTTCCTCTCGCTATTAAGATACAACGTAATGGATACGACACACCAGCTAACTGGATGTTCGACAGCCTTGAACACAGCGTGGATGGGGGATTGCAATTTCGCAGTGGAATGGGTTCAAACATTAGTGTTGGTATACGCTCTGCCGAAGTCAGCTTTCCTGAGCGCACGGCAGCACAAGTTGCCAGCCTTGACTCTGGGTACCGGGACACCGAAATCTATCTTGCGTCGGATTGGCAGTACAGCGTGCTCACACGCTTGCGCGGACGCATCGCATCGATGCAACGTGCCTATGCCACTTTGGACTCCAGGAATTTTTCAACACTAACTGCTGAGTTGCGAGTACAGCACAACTACTCACCGAAGACGATAGTAAATTTCAACTTATGGTCCAACCCGGTTGGGATAACTGACAATACCATCTTGTACACATTGACCACTGGCACACAACTGGAGGCCCTGTGGCGGCCAACCGACAAAACCAGCCTTTCCTTACTCGTCACGAAAGAACTGCAGCGGTATCAGTATGTCAACCCCGTTCAGGGAAGATCCAACCCTGAACTTAGCCGAGTACGCATCGGTGGGAGCGCAACCTATAACGTGAGTCGTGACATACGCATGTATATGAACGGATTCAGAGACAGTTCGGACCAAGGCACGTTCGGTGCGAACATTGCTCAGAACATGCTGCGCATTGGAATCGAATACACTTTCGAAAATATCACTGGACTAGCGCAACGCGCTGGGTTGGGGATGCGCTAAAGATTTAATGGGATGAGATGTTTCAAAGAATACAGAATTGGCTCGCCTCACGTACCCTGTGCAACAAGTTGACGCTTGATCGCGATGTGGGGGTGGTAAGTTTTAGCTTTGATGATGCGCTGCACAGCGCCTGCCAAGGCGGGCGAAAAGTCTTGGAACGGCTAGATTGCCGTGGTACTTGGTATATAGCAGGCGCCCTCACCAACCAAGTAGCGAGTGGGCGTCCTTATCATTCTGTCAGCGATATGGAAGAATTGGTGACTATGGGTCATCAAATCGGGTGTCATACATATTCGCACCAAGCTTGTAATCGTCTGACAGTCGGCGAGTTGGACGAAGAGATGGTGTTCGAGGCGCGCGCCGGCGAGACCTTC
>CAYHDD010000618.1:0-2512 GCA_964355195.1 uncultured Rhodoferax sp.
CAACGTCCTTGACCAGCATGCTCTCGGTCAGTTCGAGCTTCAGGCGCTTCGGGTTGGCACCGGTGCGGCGCAGCGTATTGAGCACCTGATCGGCAAAGTCTCTGTGGTGAAATTGGCGTGCACTGACGTTCACCGCTATCGTCAACTGCGCCATGGCGGGCTGCTTGGCCCACAGCACCAGTTGCTGGCAGGCGCTCTCCAGCACCTGGGTGCCGATCGGCAAGATCATGCCGGTTTCCTCAGCCAGCGAGATGAATTCGATGGGTGCCACCATGCCGCGCTTGGGATGCTGCCAGCGCAGCAGCGCCTCGACACCTGTGATCTGGCCCTGCTCTGTCACCTGCGCTTGGTAGTGCAGCAAAAACTGACTTGTTGCGATGGCCTCACGCAGGTCGGCCTCCATGCTGACACGCTTGCTGACCACGGCTTGCATCTTGGGGTCAAAGAAGCGCAGCGTGTTGCGGCCATGCGCCTTGGCCTGGTACATGGCCAGTTCGGCTCGCTTCAAGGGCTCGACCGTGCCCTCATGCTGCTCGCCAAACAAGGTGATGCCGATGCTGGCGGTGCAGGATATTTCGGCAGTGTCGAGCTGGTAGGGCTGCTGCAGCGCTTGCAGCACCTTGGTCGCCACCGCTTCGGCCTGCATCACCGCTTCCAGCGGATTTTGATCGAGCTGGTCGAGCAGCACGACGAATTCATCACCGCCCAGGCGGCACACGGTGTCGCCCTCGCGCACGCAAGCGTTCAGACGCTTGGCCAACTGTTGGAGCATGAGGTCGCCTTGCTCATATCCGAGGGTGTCGTTGAGGTCTTTGAAATTGTCCAGATCGACCATCAGCAGCGCGCCCTGCCGCTGGTGGCGCTCGCTGGCTGCCCGCACCTGTTCGAGCCGATCCATCAGGAGTCGACGGTTGGGCAGCCCGGTCAAGGGGTCGGAGAAGGCCAGCGTCTCAATCTGGTCTTCGGCCGTCTTGCGCGAGGTGATGTCGGTGAAGATGGCCACATAGTGGGTCGTCATTCCGCCAGCGTCTTTCACGGCGCTGATGGTGAGCCACTCGGGAAATACTTCGCCGCTCTTGCGTTTGTTCCAGATTTCGCCAGCCCAGGCACCGGTGCGAGCAAGGGTGTTCCACATCTCGACATAAAAGGCCTTGTCGTGTCGGCCTGAACTCAGCAACCGGGGTGTCTGCCCCAGGGCCTCTTGGGCAGCGTAGCCGGTAATCTCGCTGAACGCCCGGTTGACACGCAGAATCACTTGCTTGTCATCGGCAATGAGCATTCCATGCTGTGACTCGAAGGCGGTGGCTGCAATGCGCAGCTCTTGTTCGGCTTGTTTTTTCCCTGTGATATCAAGCATCGACACGAGCGTGGCGGCAGCTCCGTCGTAATCAATGGCGGTTCCCTGAATTTGCACTTCGATGGTCTGTCCGTCGAACCGGACAAACTTCAATTCCACCATGTCCAGCGCCCTCGCGCCTTCAGCGATGCGTTTCATGCGCGCCGCCTGGGCGGCGCGAGACTCCGGATGAATCAACTCGGGCGTCGTCTTACCGAGCAGTTCCTGCGCACTTGCGGCACCAAACAAGGTGATGGCGGCTGGATTGGCGTAAAGAATTGTTCCCAGTCGATGCACCAATGTGGCCTCGGGCGAGCGCTCGATCAGGGTTCGGAATCGCGCCTCACTCGATTGCAGCGCGATCCGTGCCTGCATTCGCTCGGTCACGTCACGCATGGAGGTCACGCGAACGTTGCGGCCGCGGTAGTGCATCATCCTGGCGCAAATGACCGCCGGGAAGCTTGAACCGTCTTTGCGCAGACCCATGACATCATAGGGTTGCTCGTAGCCACCCATCATGTGTTTCATCACCAGCGCCCGATCCTCCGGTGCGATCCACTCAGTTCCCATGCGCCCGCATGCCTCGGCCAGTGTGTAGCCAAACATCTGCTCGGCTTTCGAATTCTGGTCCAGGCAGACCCCCTTTTCAGAGATGAAGATGGCCTCGAACGCGGCCTCGCTCAAAGCGTGGTGGCGCGCGCGGCTTTCTTCGAGCGCTTCCTGTGCCCGATACTTTTCAGTCATATCGCTAAACACCAGCACCACGCCGACTACTTCGTCCGAGGCATTTCGGATCGGGGCCGCACTGTCAGCAATCTGGTATTCCTGCCCGCTTTTCGCCAATAGCACGGTGTGGTTGGCCAAGCCAACCACCTTGCCCTGTGCCATCACCAACTGCACCGGGTCGGCCACTGGATCGCGCGTCCTGGTGTTGACGACGCGAAACACCGCCGTCAGTGGCTGCCCGATTGCCTCGCCCAGCGCCCAGCCACACAGGCGCTCAGCGGCTGGGTTCATCCCAGTGATTTGACCGTCTGGGTCGGTGGCAATCACCGCGTCGCCGATCGAGTTGAGAGTGATGGCGAGTTTCGTTTCGCTTTTCTGAAGAGCCGCCTCGCGCTGGCCCAAGGTTTCGAGCAAGCGGTTGAAACCACCGATCAATTCACCAACTTCGTC
>CAYHDD010000619.1:0-2509 GCA_964355195.1 uncultured Rhodoferax sp.
AGGACGTAGCTGTCAGCGTCTCTTAGCGCGGTCGTGCGCAGTGCCGAGGCATCCGAGCCAACATGCGGCTCCGTCAGGCAAAAGGCGCCCAGCATCTGCCCTTGTGCCAATGCGGTCAGCCACTTCTTCTTCTGCTGTGCATTACCGTAGCGCAGCAAGATGGCATTGACCGGGCAGTTGGTGACGCTGATCGCCGTGCTGGTGCCACCATCGCCGGCCGCAATTTCTTCCAGCACCAGCGCCAGCGTCAGGTAATTCAGGTCGGCACCACCCCACTCTTCGGGCACACAAATGCCGTAGGCGCCCAAGGCCGCCAGCCCCTGGTGCGCCTCTTTCGGAAAGCAGTGCTCCTTGTCCCAACGCGCGGCATGCGGCCAAAGCTCCTGTTGCGCAAAGGCGCGCACTGCATCACGAATCATTTCCTGGTCTTGTGTCAGTAGCATGGTGTTTCCGCTCCTCTGGATGTCGCAGCGCGATCAGATCAGTTCAATGGCTATCGCGGTTCCCTCACCGCCGCCAATGCACAGGGTGGCAATCCCCTTCTTCAGGCCGCGTGCCTGCAAAGCGTAGAGCAGGGTGACCATGATGCGTGCGCCACTGGCACCGATTGGGTGCCCCAGAGCGCAGGCGCCACCGTTGACATTGACGACATCGTGACTCAAGCCCAGTTCGTGCATAAGCGCCATCGGAACCACGGCAAAGGCTTCATTGACCTCCCACAAGTCCACATCGGCGACCACCCAGCCGGCCTTGGCCAGCGCCTTCCTCACGGCCCCCACGGGCGCTGTGGCGAACCAGTTGGGTTCTTGCGCGTGCACCGCGTGGGAAACGATGCGTGCCAGAGGCCTCAAGCCCATTTGAGCTGCCGATGACGCGCGCATCAGGACCAGGGCGGCGGCGCCATCGTTGATGGAGGAGCTCGACGCCGCCGTAATCGTGCCGTCTTTCTTGAACGCGGGTTTAAGCGAAGGGATCTTTTCCAGCTTCACTTTGCCCGGCCCCTCGTCGACCGAAATGAGCGTCTCCCCGCCACGGCCTTTGACGGTCACCGGGGCAATCTCGGCGGCGAATGCACCGTTTTGCGTGGCTGCTTGGGCGCGCTGCACGCTGGTGATGGCAAAGCTGTCTTGCTGAGCACGGGTGAAGCCATATTTGGCAGCGCAGTCTTCACCAAAGGTCCCCATCGAGCGCCCCGCCTCGTAGGCGTCTTCCAGGCCGTCGAGCATCATGTGGTCAAAAATGCGGTCGTGTCCGATGCGGTAACCGCCGCGTGCCTTGGGCAACAGGTAGGGCGCATTGGTCATGCTCTCCATGCCACCAGCCACGAGCACCGAGGCCGAACCCGCCAGCAGCATGTCGTGCGCGAACATGGCAGCGCGCATACCCGAGCCGCACATTTTGGACAGGGTCACAGCCCCGGCACTGATGGGCAGCCCCGCTTTAAAGGCCGCCTGACGCGCTGGCGCCTGGCCCTGGCCGGCCATCAGGCAGTTGCCAAACAACACTTCATCAACCTGTTCACCGGCAATGCCGGCACGCTGCATCGCAGAGCGGATGGCGACACCTCCCAGATCGTGCGCGGCCAGACTTGAAAAGTCTCCCTGAAAGCTGCCCATCGGTGTACGGGCGGCGCTGACGATAACGACAGAATCATTCATCATGTGGATCTCCGGTTGAGTAAAGGGAAAGTTTGTCCTGGGGAGCTTGGAGCGGCGCTCGGCAAAGCCTGGTGCACAGCGCACCGCGCGCGACTACCGGGAGTTGTAGGCGTGTCATTCATCTGCCTTCTGACGAAAGCGCTTGTCGCGCTCGTAGGGGAAAACGTCGAAGACATGGCCAGCCTGGATGCGTTCCTTTTGGCCCTGCCAAAAAGCCGCATCCAGCAGATCTGCGTGGTGCTTCATGAAGGCTTCGCGGACCACCGGGTTGCCCAGCAAGAAAGGGGCGAACGTTTCTGGAAAGACGTCCTTCGGACCGACGCGGTACCAGACTTCACCCGACATCTCTTCTTCTTCGGTGCGCGGCGTGGGCACCTTGCGAAAATTGCACTCGGTGATGTACTCGATTTCGTCGTAGTCGTAGAACACCACCTTGCCATGTCGTGTGATGCCGAAGTTCTTCCACAGCATGTCGCCGGGAAAGATGTTGGCTGCCACCAGGTCCTTGATGGCCTTGCCGTACTCCAGCACGGCGCGTTCGATTTGTTCACGCGCCAACGCGGCAGCAGTCCCCGGCGCTGGCGCTGGCGTCGCCGCACCGCCGGCATCGATTGCCTCCTGCAAGACGATGTTGAGCGGAATCATGCGCCGCTCGATGTAAAGATGCTTGATGATCACTTCCACACGACCGTCGCCATCGCGATCACTGATCTCCAGCTGGCTGGGTGCGAATTTCTCGATTTCAGCAATCAGTTCGTCGTCAAAGCGGTCCCGCGGAAAGCCCACCTCGCTGTACTCCAGGGTGTCGGCCATGCGCCCGACACGGTCGTGCTGCTTGACCAGCAGGTACT
>CAYHDD010000620.1:0-2505 GCA_964355195.1 uncultured Rhodoferax sp.
CAATGTTGTCTTCGACGGTCATGTTGGGAAACAGCGCATAGCTCTGAAAAACCATGCCGATGTTGCGTTTCTCAATCGGAAGCGCCGTGACGTCTTCGTCGTTGAACAACACCCTACCGGAGTCCGGCGCATCCAGGCCGGCAATCAATCGCAGGGTGGTTGTCTTGCCGCAGCCGGACGGGCCAAGCAGCACAAGCGTTTCGCCTGACTCGATGTGCAGGTCGGTCGGCTCCAGCACGACCTGATTTTTGTAGCTCTTGGTGCAAGCCTGGACCAGGATTCGCACTCCACGGTTCGAGTTCATTTGGAAACCTTTCGTCCGCCGGCAAGTTGAAGCGCTATCAGCAGCGGGACAATCATCATGAAGAAAACAATCGTGTAAGCGCTGCCGACTTCAATGCGCAGCGACGCATAAGCATCGGCAAGTCCGACCGGCAGGGTTTGGGTCAGTGGCGTATGTAGCAGCAGAGTCATGTTGAATTCGCCAATCGACAACGTCAGCACCATCAGGGACCCGGCGATGATGCCGGACCTGCAGTTGGGCAAGACGATGCCTGTAAAGCGTTGCAGGAAAGTAGCGCCAAGACTGCGCGCACCTTCTTCGAGGGAATGCATATCCACCGAAAGCAGGACCGCCAACACCGAGCGAACCATGAATGGCAAGGTAAAGAGGACGTGACCGACAAGAATGAAGGTCCAGTGCGTGCGGAAGTTGCCCACCGCCCCATAGGTGACGATAAGGGCAAGCGCCGTTGCCAGACCAGGTAGGGCGACCGGCAGCATCAGCAATTCCTCGATAGTCCGGGCCATCTTGCCCTGGACGCGTGACAGCACGTAGGCTGCCGGCACGCCCAGCACCAGCGTGCTGACCAGACAGGCCAGGGCAATCCCCAGGGAGAGCCACAGGCTGTCCTGATAGCTGTCCCAGACCTTGAAGACCCATTGCAGGGTCAAGCCGCTTGAGAGTCCAACGAATTGGTTCTTGGTCAGTCCAGTCAGTACGGACAGGACCACAGGTACCAGCAGGAAACCAGCTACACCGATGGTGAAGGCAAGCAGTGACCAGAAGACCGGTGAGCGACGGATTTTGGCAATCTTCTTCATGCTGCTGCAGCAACAGTATTGCCAGTCAAACTGCGGGCAAAGGCGAGTGCCGACCATGTCAAGAGGCCCAGAACGAAGGACAGTGCTGCCGCCATGGCGATGTTGGCCTGCAGCGTGAATTCGGTGTAAATAATCATCGGCAACACATCAATCTTGGTGGCCAGGGTGAATGCTGTGCCAAAGGCGCCCATGGAGGTCGCAAAGCAGATGGCGCCGGCGGCAAGCAGGGCCGGCTTGAGCCCGGGTATCAAGACGTCAACAAGAACTCGCCAGTTCGAGGCTCCGAGGGACCGTGCCGCCTCTATCAGTTGAGGGTCGAGCTTCTCCGCCGCTGCGATGACGGTCAGTATGGTGCGCGGGATGGAGAAGTAGATGTAGCCAATGAACAGGCCAACCATCGAGTAGGCAAAGACCAGTCGTTCGCCGAACAGCGCGTTGGTGATGTTGGGAATCAGACCCTGGCGACCACCCAGCATGATGACCATGAAGCCAATCACGACACCGGGAAACGCCAGTGGCAGCGTCAAGAGGGCAGTGAGGACCTGGCGCCCGGCAAACTCGTGACGCGCCAGAAAAACACCGGCAATGCCCGAAATAATGAGGGTCGTCACGGTCACGACCACTGACAGCGTGACCGTGGAGACCATGCTGCGCCAGTAGCGTGGCTCCACGAAAGCGGCCACGTAGGCTGACCAACCCAATTCGCCACTGCCGCCAATGACGAAGAGTTTGGCCAGAGGAATAGCAAAGAACGTGAAAAACATGGCCGCGACTGGCAGCGTCAGTCCAATCAGCCAGGCGCGGTCAGTTTTCATCAGCCAACTTCTTTTTGGTAACGGGTACCAATGGCCTTGGACGCATCGGCCAGCTTCTGCACATCAATCGCCTTGGCGCGCTGATAGTCGGCATCGGGCAAGAAGCGTTTCTTCATTTCATCGGACATCGCCTTCGCAAAGACCGGACGCAGATAAGCGTTGGCCCAGTGACGCTGACCCTCGTCCGACAGCACAAAGTCAAGGATGCGTTTGCCTTGCTCGGGGTTGGGGCCGTTCTTGACCAATCCCATGACGTACGGAAGCTGCTGTGTTCCCTCCTGCGGAATTACGAACACTGTGGGGGCCTTGTCGCTGTATTGGCCACGGTAGGCATTGAAGTCATAGTCAAGCAGAATTGGGATTTCGCCCGAGAGTACACGTGCATAAGCGGTCTGCGTCGGAACGATAGGGTTATTCGCCTGAAGCTGCTTGAAGTATTTGATGCCCGCATCCAGGTTGTCGTAGGTGCCACCGAGTGCAAGGTTGACGGCAATGACGCCAACCTGGCCTACTGCAGCACTGCCCGGGTTGAGGTAGCCCACCAGACCTTTGTACTCTGGCTTGAGCAGGTCGGCCCAGCTGCGTG
>CAYHDD010000621.1:0-2502 GCA_964355195.1 uncultured Rhodoferax sp.
ACTCACATCGTGATGACAGAGCTGCATGGTTTGACGTCCATTGCGCAAAGCCTATCTGCCAACTGCCCGGTGCGCAGGATGTGGACAAGGCGGCTCTTCGCATTGGCGCAATCGCCTTCATCCAACGCTTCGGCCTCAACCTGAACGGGCATGTGAACTTCCACGTGTGTGCTGTCGATAGGGTGTTTTTGGGAGTGACGGACGACAACTGGACTTCCCGTAAGCGAACAGTCGTAGGTGTCGGCTACCTGCAGACCCGAATTACATTTTTTCCGGTTCCGGCCGTTCGCGGAGGTGGTCTGAGATACCAAAGCGGTCACAGATTGCGGGGTCGCATTTTTTTGCGACCTCGCCGATCACCGACGCGGCCATTTGATGACGATCCATCAAATCAGTTCGTAACTCCAAATGGTTGCCAGCTTGGCAGGATTGCCTCAACCTTTGCTACATTACGCCAAACAAGATAACAACAGGAGACAAGATGTTTCAGGTCCGTATACATGGGCGCGGTGGCCAGGGCGTGGTCACGGGCGCCGAAATGCTGTCGATTGCAGCATTCCTTGAGGGGCGCCACGCCCAAGCCTTCCCCAGTTTCGGCTCGGAGCGCACCGGTGCGCCGGTGGTCGCATTCTGCCGCCTTGACGATAAGGAGATCCGACTGCGTGAACCCATCATGCAGCCCGATGCGCTGATCATCCAGGATCCGACGTTGCTGCATCAGGTAGATGTGCTATCTGGCTTGAAGCGCCCCAAGGGCTACATCCTGATCAATACCAACAAGACATTTGCCGAACTCGGTCTTGACGAATTTGTGAAGAACATGCAAAGGGAACGTCTGATCAGCCTGCCAGCCACCGAGATTTCGCTCAAGCACGTGGGCCGCGCGGTGCCCAATGTGCCGCTGCTGGGCGGCTTTGCGGCCGCCTCGGGCCTCATTTCACTCGATTCTGTTGTAGCAGCCATCAAGGACAAATTCAGCGGCAAGGTCGCCGATGGCAACATCGCCGCAGCCACCGAGGCCTACAACATCGTTAAGGCAAAGGAAGTCAGCCATGCTTAAACAATGCGAAGGCTCTCATGCCGTGGCCGAGGCAGTCGCCTTGTGCCGGCCCGAAGTGATTTGTGCCTACCCGATCTCACCCCAAACACATATCGTCGAAGGTCTGGGCGAGATGGTGAAGTCCGGTGAGGTGAAGAACTGCGAGTTCATCAACGTGGAGTCCGAGTTCGCTGCCATGTCGGTTGCCATTGGCTCCTCGGCCGCCGGCGCGCGCACCTACACCGCTACGGCCAGTCAGGGACTGCTGTTCATGGCAGAGGCAGTCTACAACGCCTCCGGACTCGGGCTGCCCATCGTCATGACCGTGGCCAATCGTGCCATCGGCGCTCCCATCAACATCTGGAACGATCACACCGACTCGATGAGTCAGCGCGATTGCGGCTGGATTCAGTTCTTTGCCGAGACCAACCAGGAAGCGCTGGACTTGCACATTCAGGCCTTCAAGCTGGCCGAAGAGCTCTCCCTACCAGTAATGGTGTGTATGGACGGCTTCATCCTGACGCACGCCTACGAACGGGTCGATATGCCAACGCAGGCGCAGGTCGACGCCTTCCTGCCGCCCTATGTGCCACGCCAGTCGCTCGACCCGGACGACCCGGTTTCGATCGGCGCCATGGTCGGCCCCGAGGCCTTTTCAGAAGTGCGCTACCTGGCCCATGCCAAGCAGTTGCAGGCGCTGGAACTGATCCCGCGCATCTCGGCTGAATACTTTCAGATCTTCGGCCACGAAGCCGGCGGGCTCATTCGCCCCTACCGCATGGAGGGCGCCGATACCGTCGTGATCGCGCTCGGTTCGGTTCTTGGAACGATCAAGGACACGGTCGACGAGATGCGCGACGACGGGCTCAAGGTCGGCGTGCTCGGCATCACTTCGTTTCGGCCGTTTCCGCTAGCCGCCATCCGTGAGGCGGTGAAGGGCGCGCAGCGCATCGTGGTGCTGGAGAAGAGCCTCGCAGTTGGCATCGGCGGCATTGTCGCCACCAACGTGCGCATGGCCACCGACGGTCTGCCGATCAAGGTCAGGACCGTGATTGCGGGGCTAGGTGGGCGCGCCATCACCAAGGCCAGCCTGCACCGGGTCATACGCCAGGTCATGCACGACCAGATCGAGCCGGTGCATTTTCTGGACCTCGACATCTCAATCGTCAACCGCGTGCTGGAGCGTGAGCGTCAGACACGGCGCACCGGGCCCATCGCCGAAAACATTCTGCGCGACCTCGGTGGTGTGGCGCCCAAGTTTGGCTGAACGCAGGAGCAACAGCATGGACCAACAAGTCAAGTTCTACCAGACCGGCACTTTCACCGTGGGAAATCGCCTGCTGGCGCCCGAGCAGCGCGCGGTGCAGGCCGACATGGCGCGCACCAATTCGCTCAACTCGGGGCACCGCGCCTGCCAGGGTTGCGGCGAGGCGCTCGGCGCGCGCTACGCCATCGACGCGGCG
>CAYHDD010000622.1:0-2497 GCA_964355195.1 uncultured Rhodoferax sp.
ATTACCAAATTAGTGCAGCACGAATTGATTGTATTCCACTCTTCCAATCTGTCAAAGTGTGCCGAACGCCGCCTGATCTGGCCTAGTCAAACAGCGCTTCCGACATGATCTCGGCGTAGCTGATGTCACCTTCAAGCGCCTGTTGCAGGTCGCCCGACCGGAAAATGTAGCCGTTCATGATGTGCAGGGCCAGCGGGAAATGCGGGCCCGTGATGTCGATGTGCCGGTGGCAATCCTCGGGGTGATCCTCCATGCACATGAGAATGCAATGCGGGCCTTCGTCCTGGTAATACTTGCGCAGGCCTTTAATTCCCGCTGGCGTGACGTTGCCTCGCCCACCAAGGACGTTGCCGCCCCAAACAAAATCAACATCGGCAAGTAGCCTGCCAAGCTGCAAGCTGCCGAATCCCTTTTTGCGACTGCGCGGATTCTCCCGGCAGTCGATCAATTTCGCTCCCAGCAGTTGAACTGTTGCGAGTAGTTGTTCTGGTGTGAGCGCCTGATAACCAATCGTGTAAATCATATTTGTCGCTCGCTATGCTGCCGCTCCGAATAGAACGGCTACCTTTAGGATACCTTAACTGCGAACCCTGAGCAACATTTGAATTCAGTATTTGCGCAGTTGATTTGAGCTATTCCTCTAGAGAAACGGATGGCATTGGCTGTCAGTCGAATTCTCCCGCGGTTTGCTTTGCTATCCAACGGACAGCATAATCGCGACAAAGGTGGAATTGCATGACAGATGAATTTGAGCGTTCGGGTGACCAGGTTGGGGCTGAGGCGGCGCCAACTGACCGACGCAAGGGTGAGCGTCCAAAGGGCGAAAAGAACCCGAACATGAAGCGCACCGAACCAAAGACCAGTCCGCGCCGCATTGCTGCTATGGAAAAGCAGGTGCAGGCGCTCGAACTGCGCAAGGCCGGCGCCACCTTTGAGCAGATCGGCAAGGCCTTGGCAATGTCGCCACAGAACGCCTATGCCTCGGTCGATGCAGCCCTGAAACGGCTACAGCGTGAGCCCGCCGAACAGGTTTTGGCGTTGGAGCTAGAGCGTCTTGATGCCATGCTGATAGCAGTATTCAAGGCGGCGAAGGCAGGCGACCTGCAAAGCATCAATAGTGTCTTGGCGATTCAGGGTCGGCGCACGCGCTACCTTGGCCTTGATGCACCCGTCAAATCCGAGAACAAGACGGACCTCAATAGTGGGGGCGTGCTGGTGATCGGGGCGACCATGACGCCAGAGGAATGGGACGCGCAAGCCAAGATTCAGCAGGACTCGATTCTTCGCGACAGCCACCAAGACGACGGGCAGGATTGATGGCAATCCCTGTCGTATGGCGTGCGCAAGCCGGCTCCCAGCAGCAGTTCCTGGACTGTCCGCACCGCGAGGTTTGCTACTCCGGCACCAGAGGTCCTGGCAAAACGGACGCCATATTGATGGCCTTTGCCAAGGAATGTGGCAAGGGCTACGGTATGCACTGGCGCGGCATCATCTTCCGCAAGGAATACAAGCACCTGGACGACATCGTTAGCAAGAGCAAGCGCTGGTTCAACCAGATCGTGAGCCACCAGCGCCCGCGTTTCCTCTCAGGCATGGGGCAATTCAAGTGGATTTGGCCGGACGGCGAAGAGCTGCTGTTTCGTGCTTTTCCAAATCCGGATTCGTACTGGTCATTCCACGGGCATGAGTATCCATTCGTGGGGTTCGAGGAGCTGACGGGTTGGCCCAGCATCGAATGTTACGAAAGCATGATGTCGTGCAATCGCAGCTCGTTCCAGCCCAAGCCGGGTCAGCCCAAGATTCCATTGATGGTGCGCTCGACAACCAACCCGTATGGCGTTGGTCACAACTGGGTGAAGGCCTACTTTATCGACCCTGCGCCCTATGGCGTGCCGATTGTGAACAGCCAGGGGCAAAAGCGCGTGACGCTCTTTGGCTCGGTCAATGAGAACAAGTTTCTCGATCAGGAATACGTCAAGACGCTCAATGCGTTGACCGACCCGAATAAGCGCAAGGCCTGGTTATTCGGGAGTTGGGACATTACCAGCGGGGGCATGTTCGATGACCTGTGGAATCGTGACCTGCACGTCCTGCCGCGGTTTGTTCCACCGGCGACCTGGCGCATCGACCGCTCTTTCGATTGGGGCAGTTCACACCCGTTTTCTGTTGGCTGGTGGGCTGAGAGCGATGGCCTGCCGGCAACCGTTGCAGGCGTTGAGCGCTGGTTCCCACGGGGCACGCTGATCCGCATGGACGAATGGTATGGCTGCTCAGGCAAGCCAAATGAGGGCCTGCGCCTGACTGCGCAAGCGGTTGCCAACGGCATTGTTGAGCGTGAGACCCGGATGCGTGAGCGAGTGCCCCAGCAAATCAAGGCGGGTCCGGCTGACTCTTCGATCTATGCCGTCACCGATGACGTGAGCATTGCGCAAAACATGGCGAAAGCTGGCGTGCGCTGGACCCCGGCAGACAAGAAGCCTGGCTCACGCAAGAACGG
>CAYHDD010000623.1:0-2492 GCA_964355195.1 uncultured Rhodoferax sp.
GTCGGCGGTGCCGGATGACCGGCATGTGATCGAGGCGCCGTGTCGGGTTTTTGACTCACAGGATGCCCTGCATCAGGCGTTTCAGGCCAACGAGCTGAACCAGGATCTGGTCTGTGTGGTGCGTTGGCAAGGGCCGCAAGCCAACGGCATGCCCGAGTTGCACAAGTTGACGCCGCCGTTGGCGGTGCTGCAAGGCAAGGGCTTCCGGGTGGCGCTGGTGACCGATGGGCGCATGAGCGGAGCCTCCGGGCGGGTGCCGGCCGCCATCCATGTGTCACCGGAAGCGGCGGCTGGTGGCGCGTTGGCCAAGGTGCGAAATGGTGATGTCATCCGACTCGACGCCGTGGCTGGCACTTTGCAGGTCTTGGTAGATGCGGTAGAGTGGGGAGAACGCAGTGTGGAGCGGATGCCGCAGCAGTTGCGCGAGGCCAATGCAACAGGGCAGGGCCGCGAATTATTTGCCGGGTTGCGGCGCAGGGCACTCGAAGCGGAGGCCGGTGCCTGTAGCTGGCTTTGAGGTTTCGAGAACTTGATTGGGAGGAAGAATGAATACAGAAACAAGATTGACGGCCTTGCAGGTCGTGCAGGACGCCGCTGTGCTGCCGGTGATTGTGTTGCACGACGTGGCCGACGCGGTGCCGATGGCGCGTGCGCTGGTGGCCGGCGGGATCCGCATGCTGGAGGTGACGATGCGCACCAAACAGGCATTGGCCTGCATTGAAGCGATTGCGCGTGAGGTGCCCGAAGCCGTGGTGGGCGCCGGTACGGTGCGCTCACCGGCCGACGTGCAAGCGGCGGCCAGCGCGGGTGCCCGCTTTGCCGTCAGCCCTGGCTACACCACAGCGCTGGGACAAGCCTGCAACGATGCCGGTCTGCCTTTGTTGCCCGGCGTCGCCACAGGCAGTGAAATCATGCTGGCGCGGGAAGATGGTTTCACCGAGCTCAAGTTCTTTCCGGCGGTGCAAGCCGGTGGAGTTGGTATGTTGATGGCCTGGGGCGGCCCGTTCTTTGATGTCAGGTTTTGCCCTACGGGTGGCGTGACGCAGCAAAACGCCGCTGAGTTTCTGGCGCTGCCCAACGTGGTATGCGTGGGCGGAAGCTGGCTGGTGCCGACCGAGGCACTGGCCCAGGGTGACTGGCCACGTGTGACGCAACTGGCCGAGCTGGCGGCCCACCTGCAGGCGATCAGCGCCGGGCGTCAGCGTCAGGGGCGCTGGATCAATTCGACCTTGTAGCCGTCCGGGTCGGTGACGAAAGCGATCACCGACGTCCCGCCTTTGACCGGACCGGGCGCGCGCGACACGTTGCCTCCGACGGCCCTTATTTTTTCGCAAGCCGCATGGACATCGGGCACGCCCAGCGCCAGATGACCGAAGGCAGTGCCAAGTTCGTAAGAGTCGACGCCCCAGTTGTAGGTCAGCTCGATCTCTGCGTGCTCCGGATTCTTGCCGTAGCCGACGAACGCGAGCGTGTACTTGTACTCCGGGTTCTCGGTCTTGCGCAGCAATTGCATGCCCAGAACCTGGGTGTAAAAATCAATCGAACGTTCCAGATTGCCAACGCGAAGCATAGTGTGTAGAAATCTCATGTTGCTGATTGTGGCTTGGTTTCAAACACCAGACAGGTTGTGGTGGCGTGTGCGTAAAGGGAGCCGTCGGGGCCCACCAGACGCCCCTCTGCCGTCGCCAACTGACGCCCGCAGTGGATGACCCGCCCTTCGGCGCGCACGCGTACCACGCGCGGCGTCAGCGCGCGCACGATGTTGACGCTCAGTTCGGCGGTCGTATAGCCCTGGCCGGGCGCTAGACGGGTGTGTACCGCGCAGCCCATGGCCGAATCGAGCAGGGTGGCAAACCAGCCACCGTGCACGGTTCCCAATGGATTCAGATGTGCCGTGCCCGGCCGACCCTGGAACACCGCGTGCCCGGGTTCGGCCTGCACCATCAGAAAGTCCAGCGTTTGCGCTATGGCAGGGGTGGGCAGTTCGCCGCGCAGCATCGCCTGCATGAGTTCAAGACCGCTCTTGCCTGCGATTTGATCCGGCCGCGCGACGCCCACGCCGACGCCGGCCCCGACCACCCCCAGAATGAGGTTTTCCTCAGCCAGCCAGGTATCGAGATGATTGGGTTGGGTCATTTTGCTTTGGTGGTGTTCGAACAGCCGACGACTGTAACGCACTGTGGAGCAAAAAAAAGGGCCGGTTTTGCAACCAGCCCTTAAGGGATCCCTGAACCTGAGGTTACGAAAGGACCCGAGGAGACAACCTTTGAAAACCTTGCGGTCTTCGAAAACTTAACTGGGTAGAAGTATCACAGGGTTTCCCCTGATTTTGTAGAGTCGCAACCCCAATCTCTGACACAGCTCAAAGATTCCCTAGGCCAACATCCCGTTTCGAGTGAAGGACAGAGCAAGCTCAGTCGCTACGCGCCTGTAGCCTTGGTCTGTCCCACAAGGCGGGCATCCAACATCCCGTTTCGAGTTGAGGACAGAGC
>CAYHDD010000624.1:0-2480 GCA_964355195.1 uncultured Rhodoferax sp.
GCTACGCCAGCAGTTGGCGCTGCGGCCTTGCGTTGACGCGGAAGCAGAAACACGAATTTCCGTCGGCTGCGAGGCGACTTTGATATCCCTACAGGCCGACCGGGACTTTCTGCGCGCCTCGAATATCGGCAGTGAGAAGATGAGTGATGCCGCTTTGGAACGGGTTCAACAGATTGGGCATGGTCATGCCTGGTGCAACGTTGACGGTGTCGAGGTCGAGTTCTTGACTGAGGACGAGCTTCAGAATTTGTCGATTCGCGCTGGCACGCTGACCGCCGCCGAGCGCAGCATTATCAATCAGCACATTGTGACGACGATTCGCCTGCTGGAGCAATTGCCCTGGCCCAAGCATCTGAAGAACGTACCTGAGTACGCTGGCGGTCACCATGAGCGGGTGGATGGCAAAGGGTACCCCAAAGGGCTGGTACGTGAACAAATGTCGGTACAGGCCCGAGTCATGGCCATCGCCGACATCTTTGAGGCATTGACCGCTACCGACCGCCCCTACAAGGTTGGTATGAAACTGTCGCAGGCAGTCGGTATCATGAAAAAATTCCGGGACGGGGGCCATATCGATCCGGATTTGTTCGATATCTTCTTGCGCAACGGTGTTTACAAAAGCTACGCCGAAGCATTTCTGGACCCATCCCAGATTGACGTGGTCGAGCACTGACAGCTCGGCTGGGTCCGTTTCAAGCCAGACTGGCGGCCAGCCGTTCAACGCTCAGACTTGCTCCGGTCAGAGGCGTTTGAGTTGCGCTAAGGCGCAAGACAGACGCGCGTGCGGGGCGTGCATTGGCGTCCCAGTCGCTCAGCACCAGACGGCGCAACTGGCTCCCCAGATCATGATCGGCTGGTCTATGGGTGTGCCCGTGGATCAGGGTGCTGGCTTGCGCCCGGTGCAAGGCGTCGCGGGCAGCCCCCGCATCAACGTCAGCCAGCATGGCGCTTTGGGTCGAGGGGCACTGTTTGCGGGCTTCGCTTTGCTGGCGCATGTCACGCGCTACCGTCTGGCGTTCGCGCAAAGGCTTTGCCAGGAATGCATCGCACCACTGCGCATTGCGGACCTGGGTTCGAAACTGCAGGTAAGCGGTGTCTGCCAGGCACCACTGGTCGCCGTGTGATAGAAGCCAGCGCTGGCCGCAAAACTCCAGCACACTAGGGTCCGCCAGAAGCTCCATGCCACAGTTTTGGGCATAGTCAGTCCCGAGCAAGAAGTCGCGGTTGCCGTGCATGAAATGGATGGCACACCGCTGCGATGCTTGTCTCAGCACGTCGGCGCAGCGTACGGAGAAGGCAGTGGTCTGGTCAGCGCAACCGTTCTCGGTGGACCGTGACTCCAACTCTGCGATGTCGTCACCGATCCAGACTTCAAAGAGGTCGCCCAGGATGAACAGGGCGTCGGCCTGTGTCCTGCGCATGTATTCTCGCCAGGCGCCGAAGGTGGCGTCGTCGTTCGGATGCAAGTGCAGGTCGGCAATGAAGTCGACGCAACGCCAGCTTGGGGGCGCCACCAACAGCGGCGCTGGCATGGCGATGCCGGGCTCGGGGCTGGCGCTCGCCGCAGAAGTCATGTCAGAGGGCTACCGCCTTTTCGAGGACGACGTCGTCGACCGGCACATCGTCGTGATAGCCGCGGCGGCTGGTCCCGACCGCCTTGATCTTGTCGACCACCTCGGTACCCGAGATGACCTTGCCGAAGACCGCATAACCCCAGCCCTGGGCAGACGGGCTCGTGTGGTTGAGAAAGCTGTTGTCAGCGACGTTGATGAAGAACTGCGCCGTGGCCGAGTGCGGGTCACCGGTACGTGCCATGGCCACCGTGTAGTTGAGATTCTTCAAGCCGTTGTTGGCCTCATTTTGAATCGGCTTTTCGCCGCGCTTTTCCTTCATGCCGGGCTCCATGCCACCGCCTTGCACCATAAAGCCGGGAATGATGCGGTGAAATACGGTGTTGTTGTAGTGCCCGCTGTTCACATAGTTCAGGAAGTTGCTGACCGACAGAGGTGCCTTGTCCTGGTCAAGTTCCAGTGTGATGACGCCGTAGCCGGTAACGTGGAGTTCAACTTTGGGTTGGTTCATGGTTTCTTTTCAAGAGTTGCTGAGTTGATGAGAATGGTGGTCTTCGGGACGTCGCTTTGGAAGGGGCCGCCGGCGCCGGTCGGCGTGCCCTTGATCTTTTCAATCACTTCGGCGCCACTGACAACTTTGCCAAACACCGTATAGCCGAAGCCGTCCGGCGATGGAGCGTTCAGGCGGGAATTGTCCTTGACGTTGATGAAGAATTGGGACGTCGCCGAGTTCGGGTCACTGGTGCGCGCCATGGCGATCATGCCGCTGTCGTTCTTCAGGCCGTTAGTCGCTTCAAGCGGAACCGGCGGGCGTGTCGGCTTCTCTGCGTACTTGGCGTCGAAGCCACCGCCTTGGATCATGAAGTTGTCAATCACGCGGTGGAAGATGGTGCCGTCGTAGTGCTTGCT
>CAYHDD010000625.1:0-2477 GCA_964355195.1 uncultured Rhodoferax sp.
CTGGCAGGGCGTGCAAACGCAGTGGCGCGTGGGCGGTATGGGGGGCAGGACCGGGCTTGACTATAAAGGCGTTGCCACCTATATGCGCGATGTCTGCCGGATCAGGCCAACACGGCGTTGGGGCGAGATCTGGATCGGCTTGCAGGCAATGGAGATCGCCGCAATCAATGTCTGGGCTGAGAAGCGGGAGTGAGGTTGAAATTAGCCAATCAGCCACCCGAAGAGAGCAATCGACCCGAGCAACGCCAGGCGTGAAACGCCAATATGCCGAGCAGCGCGGCCCCACACCACCCACAGCAGGTAGCCAAAGCCGGCAAATGTCAGCACGGCGCAGATGTTTTGAAGCCAGATCAACATGGATTGAGGTTAGCACAATATGAGTAACACCGCCGCCATCAGGCTGGCCTTGGAGGGCGGGCAAGCCTTCTCATCTGATTTGGATAAAGTCAACATGCGCCTGGGCGCGCTAGGCAAGACAGCTGCTGAGTCATCTGCTGGTGCCGATAGGCTGTCCTCAGCCATTGGACGGGTTGCGCACTATGGGCTCGCCGGGGGCGGCCTCTATGCGTTGTACAACACCATTACCAGTGTGAAAGATGCGTTGTTTGAGGCCAGCGTTGCGTCGCAGCGGCTGTCAACACAGCTCAATTTTGCTACTGGCGGAAATGCCGCCAAAGAGATGGCTTTTGTTTCAGGTGTTGTAAACCGCCTTGGGCTTGACCTCAACAGCACAGCGCAGGCCTATGCCGGCTTTGCGTCGGCTGCGCGCGGTACTGCGATGGAGGGCAAGGCAACGCGCGACGTGTTTGAAGCCATCGCCAACGCTAACGCGGTCATGGGGCTGACCGCAGATCAATCAAAGGGATCTTTGCTGGCAATTCAGCAGATGATGAGCAAGGGTGTTGTCAACGCCGAAGAATTTAGGGGCCAGCTCGGTGAGCGCATGCCGATCGCCCTGCAAGCAGGCGCCAAGGCGTTAGACCTGACAACTGCTGAATTCAGCAAACTGATGGAAAGTGGGCAACTGGTGTCGCAAGACTTCTTACCAAAGTTTGCCGTGGCCATCAATGAGATGCTGGGCGATAGCACCACCAATGCAGCCAACCGGCTGGACGCAGCTACTACACGTATGGGCAACGCTTGGGAGAAGCTCAAACGCACCGTTGGCGACGCCGGTGTTTCGCAGGGTGTGGCCAACGAGGCGGCTGGCATGGCCAACTACGTTAACCAACTGTCCGATGCCATGGAAAATGCCAAGAAGTCAGGATCGGGGCTGGCTGGCGTACTGCTGACCGGCCTTGGTACTGCATTGGCACGCATGCCGTTTGATGCAGCCGCTGGGGCCAGCAACTTGCTCAACGGCACCATCAACGCATTGACGGGCAACGTGTTCAATCTTGGCACTAATCTGAACCTGCTGCCGCAAATGTTTCAAAGCAACGCGCAAAAAGCGGCGTTGCTGGGTAGCCAACTTTTGGCAGCTCAGGCCGATCTGGTAAGCCTGCAGGGCAAGCTGGCGCAGGTGCCAGACAACATCTACCTGAAAAGTGAGACCTACCAAGCCTATTTGCTGGTGCAGCAATTAACCGCGGCCAAAAAAGCACAAGAGGCGCTGGCCAGCGGCGGCGCCGGCAGAGGCAGTATCAACCCTCAGACGGTGGAGCAAATGGGGGCTGCGCAGAACAAGCTCAATGATGCAATGGAGAAATACGCCACCAAATCTGAGAAGGCGGACAAGGCCGTCGAAGAGTTGCGCAAGGCGCATGGCGCATTGTTCACCAGTGAGATGGAACAGAAGGTGCGGGCCTCGTTTGAGACCCAGAAGAAAGGCGCCAAGGAGGCGGTCACCGAATACGAGAAGCTGGCCAAAAAGTTAGAGGGAGACGTTGCCAAGGGCGCAGCGGCAGCCGAGGCCGAACAGATGGGCTACAACAAGGCCCAGACCGAGTTCATTGAACTGGCAAATTCGGATGCGTGGTCTAAACTTTCAGAAGGGGAGCGGATCTCTGCCGCAGCGGTGTACGCGACGAAGATTGCACAGGAACAAGCCGCCGATGCCACCAAAGAACGCGCCAAAGCCGAGGAAGCGCTGAATCAAGCCATTGCCACATCTATCAAGGGCATGACCGACTCCTACGAGTCGGTGCTGAAAGAAGCGCGGGCTGAGGAAGAGCGAGTCGCTAAACTTGGGCTCACAACAGAACAGCTTGGCCTGCTACGGCTGGCTGAGATTGATGTGCTGATTACGCAGCAGCAGGTGGCCGCACAGACGCCCGAGATTGACGATGCACGGCTCAAGGGAATTGAGATGCAGATTGCGGCGCTCAAACGCTTGCGCGCTGCGGCCAAGGGAGCGATCGACAGCCAGGCAACGGCGGACCTCGCTAAGGAGGCGAATGACTCGTGGCAGAAGACCAGCGAACAAATTGGACAGTCGCTCACCGATCAAATTATGGCCGGTGGAAAGAACGGCCTTG
>CAYHDD010000626.1:0-2475 GCA_964355195.1 uncultured Rhodoferax sp.
CGTAAGCACCCAGCCAGCATCACCCGCCGGTCAGTACCGCGCGGCGCCGCGCCACCCACGCGTGGGGCAGGAGGTGCGCGAGTTTCTCATCGTGCGCGCCGGCGTCATCGCCCGGGTGGAGCCGCGCATGACGCGCCAGGTGCGGCAGCACGTCGTTGAGGTAGGCCCAAGGCTCGGCCCCCGCCAGCTTGCACGTCGCCAGTGCCGTGTAGACCACCGCCGCCCGTTCGCCGCCGGCATCCGAGCCGCAGAAGAGGTAGTTCTTTTTCCCCAAGCACACCGGCCGCATCTGGTTCTCGACCAGGTTGTTGTCGATTGGCACCCGGCCATCCGCCAAGTATACCTGGAGCGACGTCCACTGGTTGTGCAGGTAGCCGACCGCCTTGCCCAGCGGCGAGGTCGGTCGCGCCCGGCCGTGGTGCTGATCGACCCACTTGCGCAGTTCTGCCATCACCGGTACCGCTTTGGCCTGCCTCAGCGCCAGCCGGGCGGCGACGTCGAGGTCCTGCTCCCGGGCCTCGCGCTCGATCGCGTACAGTTGCTGGATCAGCTTGACGGCCATCGAAGCTGCCAGTGCGCCCGCGTCGAGCGCTTCGATCCCTTTGCGGCGCGAGTGAGCCCAGCAGCCTGACTGTGTGATGCTCGGCAAGTCCTTTTTCGCGATGCTCGACCAGCCCTTGTAGCCGTCGCCTTGCAAGGTTCCGGCAAAGCCGCGCAAGAAGTTCGCCGGTCCCTTCTTGGACCAGTCTTCGGTGTATCGCAGCGCCGCATAGCAGGCCTTGCCAGCCTCGTCGTAGCCCAGATACGCCCAGATGTGGCCTCTCTTGACGCCCTTTTCGTGGTCGGCGTCGAGCACGCGGATCGGCGTGTCGTCCGCGCCAATCACGCCACACTGCACCGCGCGTTGCCAGATGAGCCGAGCCAGCGGCAGAAGCAGTTGGTAGCCCAGGGCGACCCACGAGCACAAAGTCGACTCCGCCAGGTCCACGCCCGAGCGCAGGTAGATGACATGCTGGCGATACAGCGGGCAGTGGTCCAGGTACTTGCTGACCAGCACCTGCGCCAGCAGCCCCTCACCACACATGCCGCCGGGCACCAGCTTTTCGGCCGGCGCGGCGATGCATACGCCCTCCTGGCACGGCTTGCAGGCCAGCTTTTCGCGGGCGTACTCGGTGACTTCGAAGTGCCCCGGCACGAAGTTCAGGACCTCGCTGCACTCGTGGCCGATCGGCGACTTCTCCAGGCCACAGGTCTCGCACGTGCGCTTGTCCGGCGCGACCTTGAGCTCCACGCGCTTGCGAGGCAGGTGCTCGGGCAGCGGATTGCGCCCGGGCCGGCGCTGCGTGGGTTTGTCCGCCGGTTTGTCCGGCTCGGGCTCGGGCGGCGGTGTGACTTCTTCGGGCGCTACGGCACCGGCCTGCGCGGCCTGCTGCAAGAAGAGGTGCAGTTGCGCAAGGCTGACCTTCTCGCTGCGTCGACCGTAGATCAGCTTGCGCAGCGCTTCGTTCTGATGCGTCAGGTCGTCCTGTTGCGCCACCATCTCCAGCAGCAGCGCGACCACCTGATCCAGCGCCTCGTCGCCCCGGCCCTGAGCCAGCAGTTCTGACAAGAACGCCCGCACGTCGGCCACGCCGCGATCGTCCTTGGGCTGCGCGACCGCGTCGTTGGCGGTGGGCTGGTTGCTGGTCTTCGTGGCCGCGTCGAGCATGGGAGAATCATGCCAGAGCAATCGGACAAAACAAGTGGCTTCATGCAAAGTTGTGTGACAATTCTGCTACGTTCCTGTGGCTCGCTGAGGCTCGTTTTCTGCCGGCTTCGGTCGCCACCGCCGCAGCCGCTTGGCGCCCCGGATGTCGACGCCCGCGAGCACAAGGGACAGGTCCGCCGCCTCCATCTCCCACACCTGCCCCGGTGGACCGCGCCCATGCCAGGGCGGCTGGAAGCGCCCAGCCTCGAGCCGCTTGGCCAGTAACATCCAGCCATCGCGGTCCCACCACAAAAGACGAATCTGGCTGGCGCGCTTGTTGAAAAACACGAACACCCCGCCGCTCATGGCGTCCAGGCCCATCGTCGACTCCACCGCGCCGCCCAGCCCGTCAAACGACCTGCGCAGATCCACCGGCGTCGTGCACGCCCACAGGCGCACCGACGGCGGCAGCGTCAGCACGGCTGGCCCCGCAATACGGCCACGGCACGCGCCAGGGTCTGTTCGCAGAAGCCCGGCTGAACGCGGATCACAGCGTCGCCGACCACGACCTCCACGCCGGTGGCGGCCGATGCCTCGCGCACCGACGCCACCGGCACGAACGACAGCGGTCGGCCCCGCTCGAGGTCGGGATGAGTGTGTATGCGCATATGCCACCAATACAGTTGCGGTGCCGACAGTCCGTGTCGCCGTGCGAAGCCGGCAAGCGAAAGACCGCTGCGGCGCGCTTCGGACAGCGCTTCGCGAGCCTCGTCTTCGGTCCAAGGGTC
>CAYHDD010000627.1:0-2471 GCA_964355195.1 uncultured Rhodoferax sp.
GACATCGGGGTGATGAATGATGGGAGCGGCCGCCGTGAGGGAGCCATCCACCGGGCGACTCTGCACCCGTTCCCGTGCATAGCGCACCGCTGCCTGGTAGGCGCGCTCGGCGATCGCAATGCCTTGCACCCCGACGCCAAAGCGCGCCGCATTCATCATGATGAACATGTATTCAAGGCCCCGGTTCTCCTCACCCACCAGGTAGCCCACGGCGCCGGGTCCGGTGCCGTTCACATCCTTCGCCGCCGTGCCGTCACCAAACTCGAGCACCGCGGTCGGGCTCGCCTTGATGCCGAGCTTGTGCTCGATGCTGACGCAGTGCACGTCATTGCGCGCGCCCGGTGAGCCGTCCGCGTTGACCATGAACTTCGGCACCACGAACAGGCTGATGCCCTTCACGCCCTCAGGGGCGCCAAGCACGCGCGCCAACACCAGATGGACGATGTTCTCGGCCATGTCATGTTCGCCCCAGGTGATGAAAATCTTGGTGCCAAACACTTTGTAGCTGCCATCGGCTTGCGGCTCGGCGCGAGTGCGCACCGCCGCCAGATCGCTGCCCGCCTGGGGTTCGGTCAGGTTCATGGTGCCGGTCCACTGCCCGCTAACCAGCTTTTCCAGGTAAACCGCGTTGAGCTCGGCGGAGCCGGCCGTCAGCAGGGCTTCAATGGCGCCATCGGTCAGCAGCGGGCACAGAGCGAAGCTGATACTGGCAGAGTTCTGCATCTCGCCGCATGACGCGCCGATGGTCTTGGGCAGACCCTGCCCGCCCCACTCGACCGGGTGTTGCAAGCCCTGCCAGCCGGCCTGTGCAAACTGCTCGAAGGCCTGCTTGAAACCGGGCGCGGCCGTAACCTGGCCGTCATGCCAACTGGACGGGTTCTTGTCACCCTCCCAGTTCAAGGGACTCACCACTTCCTGGTTGAACCGGGCTGCCTCTTCCAACACCGCTTGCGCGGTATCGAAGCCGGCATCCTCGCAACCTGGCAACTGCGCAATTTGCTCGATACCGGCCAGGTGCCTGATGTTGAACAACATGTCTTTGAGGGGGGCAACATAGCTCATGTCAAGTCTCCGGGGATTTGTGGGATGCCTGGGCCTGCCGGGTCTTGACCGGAGGCGATTTCGACAGGCAGGGAGAATTGCGGCGCCGGGCCGCAATCACAGGGTCACAGCGCCGCCAGCAGCTCGGGTATGGCGACGAAAAGGTCGGCTTCCAGACCGTAGTCGGCCACCGAAAAGATGGGAGCCTCCGGGTCTTTGTTGATGGCAACGATGACCTTGGAGTCTTTCATACCGGCCAAATGCTGAATGGCGCCGCTGATGCCCGCCGCGATGTAGAGCTGGGGGGCGACAATCTTGCCGGTCTGACCGACCTGCCAGTCATTGGGCGCATAGCCGGCGTCGACGGCGGCACGGCTGGCGCCGATCGCTGCGCCGAGTTTGTCGGCCAGCGGCGTCAGCACATCGGTGAACTTTTCGCTCGATCCCAACGCCCGACCGCCCGACACAATGACCTTGGCGGCGGTCAATTCAGGCCGGTCGTTCCTGGCGATCTCACTGCCCACATAGCTGGTTGTGTCGCTCGCGGCTACGGTCGGGATGCTCTCAACCGCAGCCGAGCCACCGTTGGCACTGGCGGCGTCAAAGCCCGTGCTGCGCACCGTCAGAACCTTGATCGCATCTGCGCACTGCACGGTGGCCATGGCATTGCCGGCGTAAATGGGACGCTCAAAAGTGTCGCTCGACTCGACCCTGGTGACGTCGGACAACTGGCTCACGTCCAGTTTGGCCGCCAAGCGTGGGGCGATGTTCTTGCCTGAAGCTGTGGCAGCAAAAAGGATGTGACTGTAACTCTGAGCCAGTGTCAGGATTTGGTTTGTCATGTTCTCGGCCAGCGCGTGCGCCAAGCCCTCAGCGTCGGCGTGCAAAACCTTGCTCACGCCGGCGATCTGCGCCGCAGCGGCCACCGCCGCGCCAGCGTTGAAGCCAGCCACCAGCACATGAACATCGCCGCCGCACTGCAGGGCGGCGGTGACTGTATTGAGAGTCGCGCCCTTGAGTGAGGCGTTGTCGTGTTCGGCAATTACCAGTATTGTCATTTAGATCACCTTCGCTTCATTCTTGAGTTTGGCCACCAGCGTGGCGACGTCGGGCACCTTGACACCGGCACTGCGCTTGGGCGGCTCGGTCACTTTGAGGGTCTTGATGCGCGGCGTGACGTCAACCCCGAGATCCTCGGGCTTAAAAATGTCCATTTGCTTCTTCTTCGCCTTCATGATGTTGGGCAAAGTCACGTAGCGCGGCTCATTCAGGCGCAGGTCGGCGGTCACCACGGCTGGCAGACTGATACTGAGTGTTTCCAGGCCGCCGTCGATCTCGCGGGTGACACGCAACTTGCCGTCCACCGCTTCAACTTTGCTGGCGCAAGTGGCTTGTGGCAAGCCTGCCAGTGCCGCCAGCATCTGCCCGGT
>CAYHDD010000628.1:0-2463 GCA_964355195.1 uncultured Rhodoferax sp.
GGCCAGCCGGGAATTTCCGTTCACGCGGGATTTGCGCCGCAGTTGAGCACGAACGCGAACGCCGCTAGCATACTTCCGACCTGTGAAAGAAACCCAGCCCTCGCCGCCGTCAATAGCCTCAAGCACCCAGGCCAGTGTTCGGGCCAGCATGCAGAAATGCAGGGCGGCAGTCGGGCACTTTGACGAACTGCGTGGCCCCGCCCGTGGCCCGGGCGATGACCCGACAGCGGGCGCGCAGCGGCTTCCCGGTGCCTCTCTGTCGCCTGCCTGGAGTCGGTTCGTGGACAACGTGGCCGACCAGGGGGCGCAGGACCTGGATCGGCGCGCGGCCAGTCTGGCACGCCAGATTCGCGACAACGGCGTCACCTACAACGTGTACGCCGATGAGAATGGGCCGCAGCGTCCTTGGTCGCTGGATCTGTTTCCTCTCATCATCGATCCCGACGACTGGACCAAGATCGAGATCGGTGTGAGCCAGCGCATGCGGCTGCTGGAGCGGGTCATGGCCGACGTCTACGGCGAGCAGCAACTGGTGGCGCAGGGCCTGCTTCCTGCTGCGCTGGTGCAGGGGCATCCGGGTTATCTGCGCTCGCTGCACGGCGTGCGGCCGGTGGGCGGCACCCATCTGCACATCGCTGCGTTCGATCTGGCGCGCGGACCCGACGGCAACTGGTGGGTTGCGGCGCAGCGCTGCCAGGCGCCGTCCGGACTGGGCTACCTGCTGGAAAACCGACTCGCTGTTTCGAGCCAGTTTCCGCAGGCGTTCCAGGCGCTGCGCGTGCAACGCCTGGCCAGCACTTACCGCGCCTTGATGGATGCCATGAAACGCGCCAGTCCGATGGGCCAGGATTCGCACCTGGCACTGCTGACGCCGGGCCCGTTCAACGAAACCTATTTCGAGCACGCCTATCTGGCGCGCTATCTCGGACTGAGCCTGGTCGAAGGCAGCGACCTCACCGTGCGCGACGAGCACCTCTACCTCAAGACACTCAAGGGCCTGGTGCCGGTACACGGCCTGCTCAAGCGCGTGGACGACCAATACCTGGATCCGCTGGAATTGCGCTCCGATTCAAGCCTGGGCGTGCCGGGTCTGTTACAGGTGATTCGCGCTGGCCATCTGCTGGTGGCCAACGCCCCCGGTTCAGCCTTTCTGGAGTCGCCCGCCCTGCTGGCTTTTATGCCCGCCATGGCGCACGCTTTGCTGGGAGAGGACTTGCAGTTACCGGCCTTGCCGACCTGGTGGTGTGGCGAGCGTTCAGCGATGGAAGAAGCCCTGGCGCAACTTGGCGGTTGCAGCATCAAGGCGACCTATTCCCAGACTCCGCTGGACGGCAATACCGAGGGGACGCTGGGGCGAGTGCTGTCGCGACGCGAACTCGATGAATGGACCGGGCGCATTGTGCGCCAGAGCGAAGAACATACGGTTCAGATGCATCTGCCCCTGTCGCAGATGCCGACCTGGCAGAGTCACGAAAGTGCTGGCCCGGATCCAGGATGCGTGCTGCCGCGCTCGGTCATGCTGCGCGTGTTTGCGGTGGCCGACGGCGTGCAGTCCTGGCGCGTGCTGCCGGGAGGCTTGGCACGCTTGGCGGCGGGTGCGGACGACATGGCATCGATGCAGCGCGGCGGCAGCAGCGCCGACGTCTGGGCGCTGACCCATGGAGATGTCGATGCTACGCCGCTGCTGCAGCCCCATCTCAGCCCGGCGGCCATCACGCAGCGCAGGCGTGTGGTGACCAGTCGGGCGGCCGAGAACCTGTTTTGGCTGGGCCGTTACACCGAACGCACCGAGAACGCCATCCGGCTGGCGCGTCTGAGCCTGGAATGTCTCAACGGCGAAGAGCAGTCCACGCCGACACTGCTGGCCTGGCTCGGGCGCATGGGTGTGCGCAATGGACTTGTTCCGTCCAGCGCACCGTCGGCCATCCAGGCACGCAGGGTTTTCGAGCGCACGCTGATTGCCAACCTGGCAAGCGCCAGCGTGGGCTACAACCTGCGGGCGCTGAAGGCGTCGGCATCGACGCTGCGTGAGCGCTTGTCGCAGGAGCACTGGCAGGTGATCCTGCGCGCTGAACAGGAACTGTCTTTGGGCTGCGCGGCCCACGCCCGCAGCGAGGACTTTTCAGCGTTAGGGGCGCTGCGCGTCTTGAGTGCCTGCAGCGACTCTCTGGCCGCCATCACCGGCGCGCAGACAGACCGCATGACGCGCGACGACGGCTGGCGCCTGCTGAGTATTGGCCGCCACATCGAGCGCCTGGGATTTCTGGCTGCCAGCCTGCAAGGCGGTTTTGAAACCGGATCCGTGCACCGTGGTGGCGGCTTTGAAGCCATGCTCGCGCTGTTTGACAGCAGCATTACCTTTCGTGCCCAGTACCAGCAGAGCCAGGACCTCGCGGCCCTGACCGAACTGCTGGTACTCGACCCGGACAACCCGCGCTCGCTCAGCTGGGTGGCGCATACGCT
>CAYHDD010000629.1:0-2461 GCA_964355195.1 uncultured Rhodoferax sp.
GGCAGATCGACTACACGGTGAATCTGCTGCTGGCGCAAGAACTTGGCGGCACGCTCGAAGCCCACTCGCACTGTGTCGCAATGTTTCTTGTAGGCGACCAACGGCAGATCGAGCAGCGATTGGCGTGTAGCGCGGACAGCCGGCCAGTCGCTTTCCTTCTTTGATGGGTCGGCCATCGCGGCCAGGCGCACTTCCTTGGTGTGCAGCAGGGCAATGGCTTGCAGGAAGTCGGTCGAGGCAACATTGGCCAGTACGCCTTGCGCTTGCCCGGCGGCGCGACCGAAGCTGGCGAGGCGTTTCTGAATGCCGAGTTTGAGGTCAGGGTTGACAGCCTTTTCATCGCCGAGCCAATCGTCGCGCAACTTATGGCCCTGGGCAGCGTACATTGCGGTGAGCAGTTCGAAGGCATCGAGTGCCTTGCCGCCAGTATTGACCTTCTCGAAAACGAGGCAGACGGCTTCGTGGGAGGTGTCGGCACCAAGGGCGATGACCGGCACCTGATATTCGGAAAAATTCTTGAGAACGTCGTTCTTGAACTGCTTGAAGACTTCGCGCATATCGGACTTGCCCTTGCCGATCCAGTAGTCGCCGAACTCTTCCTGCCAGGTGTCCCAGTTGAACGCTTGATTGAGGGGGTACATGAGGCTCTCGTATTCGAGCTGCGGCGAGGACAGGTCGAGAACGATGTCCTTGTCAAAATTCTCCTTTAGCTTGCGATCTTCCGGCATGGCAAAAATCGCCGAGTCTCGGTCGGCTTCGGCGTTGAGCGCCTTGCGAATGTCGATATAGAACCATCGTTTGACCAGGCGTTTCTTGGCGGTGATGGTGGAAACGACCTGGCGACGCACGCAGCTTTGGTAAAGCGATGTCATCCGCTGCTGGCCATCGAGCAGCAATTGCTCGGGTTTGGTCTGTGCCGCAACTGGCGCGCCCTCAATGGGGCGGTAGGCGAAGACAACACCCGTGTCTATCTTCGACTTGAGTGACATCGGCGCCCCCATCGGGAAACCCCGCGAGACAGAGGCGATGAGACTCATAATGCGCTCTTCTTCCCAAACCCAGCTCCGCTGGAAGTCCGGCAGTTGCAGCTTGCCGTCCTCGCAGGTCTTAAGCAGCGTTTGGAGCAGCACCGGGTTGGTGTCGAATGTGGTCTTGGCCATTAGTCTGTATCTCCCTGTGTTTACTTGTTGTAGCTAAATCATGTGGTCATGGTGCGGTGAAAATCGCCGGTAGCGGCACGCACGCCCCATTCATGCCGGGTTTGATGCGAAATGGCAGCGTGTCGGTTTTGGACGCGGCCATGGGTATTCTTCGAGTGATGTTGCGGAAGTGTTCTACTGTACTGTAACGTCCGGCACAGTCCGAACAAATCCCCGTCATTTACTCCAAGGAGCAAGCGCATGGCCCAGCACTATTCCATCAAGGATTTCTTCCGGAAGATGCCCAAAACCATGCTTGAACGCTTCTGTAAAACGCAGGGAGTTCTGCCCAACTTGGATTTCGAGGCGATGCAGGACGGCAAGACCGATGCGCTGTTTGCCGCGTGGCTGGGCTTGCCTGATGCCGAACGCAAACCCATCGATGCGATATTCGGCGACATCTTCGACATGAGCTGCGAAAAGGGCTTCAAGGCCATCCTTACCGAAACTACCCATCAGTTCAAAGACGAGCCCGAGAAGATCCCCGAGTTCGTGGACATGATCTCGGCGCTGCCCAATCACTTCGAGCGGGCTATGACGACCTATCTTGACTATCCGAACTTCTGGAAGCCGGCCAGCCGCTTCTATCACGCCGACACCCTGTCATCGCACTGGCGCAAGCGCAAGAACCTGCCGCACAAGGCGGTGGCAGTCGATCCGGCCAGCATTGCCCGGCTCGAAGAGGCCATCGGCGGCTATTTCCATTACAAGGAAGGGCGTGGAAAAAACTGCGCGGTCGAACCCTACCGACGCGGCACGCTGGATTATTTTTTTGCTTTTCCTGAGGACTATTCCCAACAGGAACCCGAATGGGTAAATGGCGTCTTCACACCTCGCCCGCATACGCCGGCATTCGAGGTGATCTTCATCTATTCGCAGGAGGACGGATCGCTCGACATCCACTACCAGGGTTCCTACAAGGCTATCCAGCCCTTGCAGACCATGTTCGCGGCCATCATGCTGGGTCTCGACGAACTGCCACCCGACCCGAAGGACGAGCGGGTGTATGAACTCGGCTCACTACTGCAAAAGAGTTTCGATTTTGCCCCCGCCCTTGGCAGCGGCATCGAAAGCGTGGTGGTGAAGAAGTTGCGCCTGTCGTCGCGGGTGAACAAAGGCGAACGCATCACGCTCGAAGTGGATACCAGCAAAGACCCAAAGGCGATCTATGCCTTGCTCGACAGGATCGGCAAATCAAACCCGCTGCACTTGTACAACGTCACCCAGGTCGAAATCTGGGCCTCGGTGGTCATGGACGACAA
>CAYHDD010000630.1:0-2454 GCA_964355195.1 uncultured Rhodoferax sp.
CGGCATTCAGGGCCAGCAGATTGGTCTGGTAGGCAATGTCGTCGATGATGCCGATCTTCTTGGCAATCTGCTTCATGGCTGCAACCGTGGCGTTGACCGATTCACCGCCTTCAGCGGCTTCCTTGGCAGCTTTGCTGGCCATGCCGTCGGTGATCTTGGCGTTCTCGGTGTTCTGGGCAATGCTGGAGGTCATCTGCTCGATGGAGGCGCTGGTTTCTTCGACGCCGGCGGCTTGTTCGCTGGAGGCCTGAGACAGGGACTGCGAGGTGGCGCTGACTTCTTCGGAGGCACTGGCCAGGGCTTGTGCGCCAGAGTTGACGTCGGCAACTACCTGTGAGAGCTTGTCTATCATGTTGCTCATGGCCTGCAGCATCTGGCCGGTCTCGTCCTTGGAGGTGGTGTCTATGCGCACCGTCAGGTCGCCTTCAGCCAGGCGGTTCGCCACGTTCAGAGCCTCTGTCACCGGGCCGGTGATGGAGCGAGTCAGGAACCAGGCTACAAAGATGCCAAAGGCTATCGCAACCGAAGCCAGTGTCAATACGAGGCGCAGCGCCGATTCATAGGCGGCTTTGGCGGCGGCGTAATCCTGTTTGGTATTTTCTTGCTGTAGTGCAACATTCTCATCAATCAGGTCGAGCCATTTCTGCGTTGCCGGTCCAGCCTGAGTCATCAGCAGCTTGATCGCCTCGTCGTCCTTGTCGTCAAGCGCAAGCGCCATTACCTTGTCGTTCAGAGGCGCGGCCTCTTCGCGCTGGGCCTTGATCTTGGCCCGCAGAGCTTTGCCCTTCTCACTAGCCCGACGTTTTTTCGAGTGCTTCAAAGGATTGTGTGTACTGCTTGCGCGTCTCATCGATCTTTTTGCGCTCGGTAGCCATGGCAACTTTGTCGTTCAGCAGCGCGATCGTCCGTATCACGCGCGAGACAATGTGTACCGACTCGACCATCTCGCTGTTGAGCTTGATCTTGTGCATGTTGTCATTGACGATTTCGTCAAGGCGGCCCTCTACGCTGCTCATGCCGTTGATGCCCACGCCAGCCAGCGCCGCCATCAATGCCAGCACGATGGCAAAGCCAAACGTCAAACGCAGGCCAATCTTCATATTTGCAAACATTCCCATTTCCCTAAGTTACGTACCAAATAGTCTCAGTCAAATCAAGTCACCTGAAACGCCAGCTGATTCCACCCGTCAAACCCCTGCTGCTGGCACCCTCACCACCACTGCGGCCGACGAACCCGAAGGCAATGTCAAGATCCTTGCTGGGGGAGTAGACGGTGCCAATTTCCATGAACCTGATGTGGGTCTGCCTCTGCACGGTCGCTTCGCGAGTGCTGCCCAGGTCGATCGCCAGTTTCCATTGATCGTTGACCTGCCAGACCGGTGCAAATGACGCGCGAACCAAGTTGATGTCCGGGTTGGCCAGCGTGTCGCTGTAGCGAACCTGAGCGCTGGCGAGATTGAAGAGAACGGCGCCAAAGATGGTCTCCTGCATCACGATGGCCGTCACAACGTAATAGCCCCTGCCGCTGCCAAGTCCTGCCGCCTCCTGTTCCAGATTGATCGGCAGGCCCAGTTCGGCCTTCAGAGCCAGACTGGTCTTGCTGGCTTGGTTTTCATAAAAACGCCATTTCAGGCCCACAGACGGATTGCCATTGCCGCTGATGAGTTCAGTACTCGGCATGTTGGAATTGAGATGTGTATGGTTGACGCCGAGCGAAATGTCCAGGGTTTCGCTCAAGCCCCGGGTATAGGTCAGTGGCAGCATGCGTAAGCTAGAGACCACACCGCTCTGTTCGACCCGGTCGTCGCTGTAAGAGATCTCAAGCTGGTTTTCTCCCTGGCCTTGGGTGCCGGTGTCGTCGGTGATCAGCGGTTGATAAGCCCAACCGGGGGTGCAGCAGGACGCCAGCAGCAGCGCCATCATCCACGTATCTTTTGTGCCTGAAAACATCTCGGAGTTCCTGAAGCAATGAAGGTGTTCTTTGTTTCGCTAAAGCGCAGTTAATAGCTGCGGATGCTCCGCGAGCCGATAGAAAAAGCATCAAGCGGAGATTTCGCACCCAAGGAGCAGCTTCCGGGTGAACTGCGATAGCACTTCATCTACAAATCCCTTCTTAGGAAAAGGTTATTGAAGCCAATGTTATTATTTCCGCGCTGTAATGATGGTCTGAATAAAGGCGATTCCTCCTTTCTGTTCAGCTTGTTCAAGGACCACTGAGTCGCAAGCGGACTGACCCCTGAATCCGTGGCCATAAGCGACCGGTCATGACCGCACACCCCCTCAAGCGCTCGCTGCTGGTACCTCTGCCCAGCAAGCAAAGTAGCGAGTTGGCGGGGCACTTCGATAACCATCATAATGAGATGGTTAGAAAATTCAGCATCGCCGAAAACGAAAGAGGTTGTTGGACGAAGCCGCTACGCGGAGTGGATTCGAAATCGGTGAATTCGTAAGCTG
>CAYHDD010000631.1:0-2446 GCA_964355195.1 uncultured Rhodoferax sp.
CCAAGGTGAACGGCAAGTTCGTCATTCTGCTGGACGTCAATCAGGTGCTCTCGGTCGATGAGGTCGGGATGCTGGCTCAACTTGGAGAAACGGCGCTGCAGCTGCCTGCCTGAGCCAGAACTGATACCAGACAGCTCGCGCGCAGCTCCTTATCCCGACCCGACCAGCCCGGCTGGACTCGGTGCCGGCAGCCTGTGGGTCCAATATATGCAAATGAACGCTGACCAATCTTTCAACCCCAACGCTTTTACAAGAAGCGTTGCGTTGTTCTCCGCGCTTCTGGCGGTGGCGGCGGGCGTCATGGTGCTGGTCGGATGGTCCTTTGATATTGCCATTCTGAAGAGCATCTTGCCGGGCTGGGTTTCCATGAAGGCAAACACCGCCGTCAGTTTCATTCTGATCGGCATTGCGCTATGGTTGGCGAGCAGCTTATCCACAACACTCAATCCACAGCGCGCCGCGCACCTGACTCTGCTTACACGGGCTTTCAGCAGTTTGGCGGGTTTGATCAGTCTGCTGACACTGTGTGAATATGTCTTTGGCTGGAATCCCGGCATCGACCAGTGGTTGTTTGTCGAGCCAGTCGGCACAGTGGGCACCTCGAATCCGGGACGGATGGCTCCCGAGACAGCTTTGTGTTTTATGGCGCTGACGGTTGCGCTATTGCTCACCAGCGCGTCTCGCAAGACTCGCTTGACCATCATCGTGTCGGCGAGCATCAGCTTGCTGGTCGTGGCCTTGGCGCTGGCGGCGATACTGAGCTATGCCACGCCGGTTCTGGGTGCCTATGGGTGGTTTGGCTTGACCATCATGGCGATGCATACGGCCCTGTTGTTCACGTTGCTGGGTGTGTCAGTGCTCGCAATATGCTGGCGACCGGATGTATTGGCGTGGCGGCTCGGCAGGAATGTCACTGCGGCCTTTCTCGTTTGCATTGCGCTGCTGGCGATCATCGGACTCAATGCCAACCGCGCCCAATTCCAGTTGAAAGAGACGGGGCACCAGATCGCGTTCAGCGAAAACGTAATAGGCGGCATCCGCGACCTGATGCTTGAGGTGCTCACTGCCCAATCCCATACCCGTGGCTACGTCATCACCGGTGATGACCGGTTTAGAACCAGTTACGTTGCGGCCAACCTCGGCAGCTACGCAAAGCTGGAGTTGCTACGCAAACTCGTTGCCGATCACCTGCATGAGCAGCGCGTGTTTGCGCAAGTCGAAGTTCCGTTGGTAACCTTACTCCAGTGGCAACAGCAGGTCATCTACGCCGGGCAACCCGGCATGGGCGCAGACCAGCGCGACACGATGGTCTGGTATGGCGAAGACCTGCTGAAAACCCTGACTGACACCGCCGATAAAACCGAGATCTTGCTTCACCAGGACATTGAGCGACTACAGCTGGTGGTTGACAATGTGTCCAACACCTCCTACCTCGTTCTCTTCGCCGGTACGCTGACCGGTCTGCTGATCTTTCTGACCACGATTTTCAGGCTCAATGTTGTCGAAGACGAGCGCAGGCAGGCAAAGGCCAGGCTGATGGAAAGCGAAGAAAACCTTGCCATCACGCTGCACTCCATCGGGGATGCAGTCATCGCGACTGACCCGAGCGGACGGGTAACCCGGATGAATTCGACTGCCGAGCGCCTGTCCGGATGGCTGTTGGCCGACGCCCTGGGCCGCCCCCTTGCCGAAGTGTTTCGCATCATCAATGCCGCTACGCGCAAGCCGGTGGCTGACCCGGTGCAACTGGTGATGGCGCAAGGGCAGGTTGTTGGCCTCGCCAACCACACGGTGCTACTGGCCAAAGATGGGCGGGAGTACCAGATTGCCGACAGCGCCGCCCCGATCCGCAACGCTTCTGGCGAGATCGCCGGTGTGGTACTGGTGTTCAGCGATGTCACTGAACAATACCGGGCGCAGGAGGCCCTTCGAGCCAGCGAAAGACGTTTCCGCAGCTATTTCGATCAGCCGATGGTCGGTATCGCCATCACTTCGCCAGAAAAGGGCTGGATCGAAGCCAATGAGCACTTGTGCCAGATGCTTGGATATAGCAACGATGAACTCGTTCGCCTCACATGGGCCGAATTCACGCACCCGGATGACCTTGGCGCCGACCTAATCCAGTTCGAGCGTGTGCTGAGGGGCGAAATCGATGGCTATGCGCTTGACAAGCGATTTATCCGCAAGGACCGCTCCGTGATCCCGGTTTTCCTGTCCGTGCGCTGTGTCCGCGATGCAGACGGATCGGTCGGCTACTTCGTCGCGCTGTTGCAGGACATCACCGAGCGCAAACAAACCGAGGCAAAACTCCAACTCGCTGCCAATGTGTTCGGTCATGCGCGCGAGGGCATCATCATTGCCGACGCCAGCGGCACCATCATCGATGTCAATGAAGCCTTCACCCGAATCACCGGCTACTCGCGCGAAGAAGCGCTGGGACAGAACC
>CAYHDD010000632.1:0-2444 GCA_964355195.1 uncultured Rhodoferax sp.
CCATGCTGCCGACGATGGTGGCTCCGACCAGCACCATAACAAACGGGCCCTGCGCGCCATCGAAGACGCAGACCACGCGTTCGTTGCGCGCGAACAGGCCGGGCACGCCGCGCGCCGTGGTCGGGTTCACCGAGAACAGATCGCCCGGCACGTAGATCATGCGGGATAAGCGTCCGTCGCACGGCATGTGAATGCGGTGGTAATCGCGCGGACTCAAGTACAGCGTTGCAAAGCTGCCTCCATCGAAGAGCGTGGCGAGCGCGGCTTCGCCACCGACCAGCGCCGTGCTGGAGTAGTAGTGGCCCTTGGCCTGGAGCAACTGGTTGCCTTGCAGCGTGCCAAACTGGCTGATGGCCCCGTCTACCGGGCAAATCAGATCGGCCTGCGCCAGCGGTCGAGCGTGCTCTTTCAGTGCACGCGTAAAGAAGTCGTTGAAGCTGGCGTAGCGGGAGATGTCGGGATTGGCGGCCTCGCTCATGTTGACGTCGTAGCGCTTCACAAAGGCCTGGATCAAACGCGTGGTCAGCGCTCCGGCCTGGGCGCTGGCGATGCGCCCGGCCATGACCGTCAGTAGCCGCTTGGGCAACAGGTACTGGGGCAGCACGGCAGAGCGGTCGGACATGGGTGGCTACCGGAGTGAAGAATGGCCGGGATTGTACCGAGCGCCTGACAGCTCCTGACCGGTGACAATGCCACCTTTGAGCCACCACTTTTCAAGGATTGAACTCTTGAACACGAACACCCCCGCTTACCAGGCCTTGACGGCCACCTTCACGCGTCTGTACCGATACCAACATCTGGGCTCCATCGTCGGCTGGGATCAGGCGGCCATGATGCCAGCGCAGGGAAATGAGGCGCGTGCCGCCGCCCTGGCTGAGCTCGATGTGTTGATGCATCAGACGCTTACAGACCCCGCTCTGTCGGCCCTGATGGGGGCGGCCGAGCAGGAAGCGCTGGAGACGCCCGAGCGTGCCAGCCTGCGCGAGATGCGGCGCGACTGGGAGCAAGCCAATCTGTTGCCAGCGCGCCTGGTGGAGGCCAAGAGCCTGGCTGGTTCACGTTGCGAGCACGCCTGGCGCAGCCAGCGTCCAGCGAACGACTGGGCGGGCTTTCTGGCGAACTTTTCCGAGGTCGTCAAACTGTCGCGTGAAGAGGCTCAAATCCTGTCGCAGGCCAAGGGTCTCAGCCGATACGAGGCACTGATGGACAAGTACGAGCCGGGTGCGCGTAGCGCCGAGCTTGACGTTCTCTTTGGTGATCTCAAGACCTGGTTGCCGACCCTGATCAACCAGGTGCGAGAGAAGCAGTCGCGCGACATCGTTGAGAAGCCGCTGGGGCCGTTTCGGGTTGAGCATCAACGTGCGCTGGGCGTCGAGGTCATGGGTCTGTTGGGTTTTAATTTTTCGGCCGGTCGGCTCGATATTTCAAGCCATCCGTTTTGCGGTGGCGTGGCGGAAGACGTGCGCATCACGACGCGCTACAGCGAAGATGATTTCATGGGTAGCCTGATGGGCATCGTGCATGAATCCGGCCATGCGCGCTACGAGCAGAACCTGCCGCGCCAGAGCCTGCACTTACCGGTCGGTCGGGCCCGCTCGATGGGTATTCACGAGAGTCAAAGCCTGTCGTTCGAAATGCAGTGCGGGCGCAATCCGGCTTTTCTGGCGCTGATCTCGCCGCTGGTGAAAAGGCATCTGGGTGAGCACAGCGCGTTCGAGCCGACCAACCTTGCACGACTATTCACACGCGTCGAGCCCGGCTACATTCGCGTCGATGCCGACGAGCTGACCTACCCGGCGCACATCATCCTGCGTTATGAAATCGAGCGCGCTCTGATGGACGGCGAGATCGAGGCCGAAGACATTCCGGCGCTGTGGGACGCCAAGGCCTTGTCCTACCTGGGCCTGGACACGCGTGGCAACTACCGCAATGGCTGCCTGCAAGACATTCACTGGACGATGGGCAGTTTTGGCTACTTCCCAAGCTACACGCTGGGCGCCATGTATGCCGCGCAGTATTTCGCGACGATCCGCCAGTTGCACCCCGATCTCGATCAGCGTGTGGCCGCAGGCGATCTGGCGCCGATCTTTGACTGGTTGACGACCCACATCTGGCAGCAGGCGAGCCGCTGGGAGACCAATGAACTGGTACAGCGCGCCACCGGCGAGACGCTCAATCCGCTTCACTTCCGGCGGCATTTGGAGAGGCGATATTTGGGCTAACTTGGCGTTGGCGATCCGTCTTGAGACTTTGCGGGACAGATCGCAGCCGCACGAAGTGGGCAAGCTCTGTCCTCATCACGAAACAGGGTGTTGGCAGTTCGGCTGGCGGCGCGGCGTTTCAAATCGTTTCTTGATTCTTCTTGCAAGCCGAGTCTCGCCTCGGCGGGCGACTCACTTTCTCTTGCTTCGCCAAGAGAAAGTAAGCAAAGAGAAGGCGAGCCG
>CAYHDD010000633.1:0-2441 GCA_964355195.1 uncultured Rhodoferax sp.
AAGACCTTTCAAGGTGCTGGGTATCCAGCAAATCGCCATTGGTGGCCCTGACAAGAGCCGTTTGCAAAAGCTCTGGGTTGACATGCTCGGGCTGGAGATCACCGGGAATTTCCGCAGCGAGCGTGAAAACGTCGACGAAGACATTTGCACCATGGGCAGCGGGCCGTTCAAGGTGGAGGTCGACCTGATGCAGCCGCTTGACATCGAGCGTAAGCCGTCGGTGCACAACACACCGTTGAACCATGTGGGCTTGTGGATCGACGATTTACCTCAGGCTGTCCAATGGCTGAGCAGTCAAGGTGTGCGTTTTGCACCTGGGGGAATTCGCAAGGGAGCAGCGGGTTTTGACATCTGTTTCTTGCATCCCAAATCAAGCGATGAATTCCCGGTAAGTGGCGAAGGCGTACTGATTGAGTTGGTACAGGCACCCCGTGAAGTGATTGAAGCCTTTGACAAGTTTGATCACTTGCCGTCTTGAGGCAGGCGGTGCGGCGATGACTCAAATTTGATCGTTGTCAAAGTCCCTTGACGGGGCAGGGCCGACCAGCATGTCTGTCAGACTTCTGTACGACTGCTAACGTACACTCAGGGTTTACCCAGCCGCTGCCGCGGCTTTTTAACGGGGTTTAGGAGACCGACTTGCAGCCTACCAACATCGCTAATCCAAACTATTTTCACAAGGTCGTTGATTGTCAATTGGCCTGTCCGGCCCACACGCCCGTGCCGGAGTACATCCGCTTGATTGGGCAGGGCCGGTACAGCGATGCCTACATGGTGAATTGGGTCTCGAACGTGTTCCCAGGCGTTCTGGGGCGTACCTGCGACCGTCCCTGCGAGCCGGCTTGCCGTCGCGGACGGGTTGAAGAAAGCAATGGAGAGCATCCCGAGCCGGTGGCGATCTGCCGCTTGAAACGCGTTGCGGCCGATCACAAGGACGATGTGAAGGCGCGTATGCCGGCGGTGGCCCCAAAGAATGGCAAGCGGGTGGTCTGCGTCGGCGCTGGGCCTGCGTCGCTGACGGTGGCACGCGACTTGGCGCCACTGGGCTATGAGGTCACTGTCTTTGATGGTGAAGCCAAGGCGGGTGGCTTTATTCGCAGCCAAATTCCACGCTTTCGCTTACCTGAATCGGTGATCGACGAAGAAACCGGCTACATCCTGGATTTGGGTGTCAACTTCAAGAGTGGCCAGCGAATTGAATCCATGCGCGAATTGTTGACGCAGGGATATGACGCGGTTTTTGTGGGTTGCGGAGCGCCACGCGGGCGCGATCTTGAAATCCCGGGGCGTTGGGATGTCAAGGAAGACATTCACATCGGTATTGACTGGCTAGCCTCGGTTTCTTTCGGTCACATTACGAGCGTCGGCAAACGCGTCATCGTGCTCGGGGGCGGTAACACGGCAATGGATTGCTGCCGTTCGGCACGCCGCATGGGTGGCGCAGAAGTCAAGGTGATTGTGCGCAGCGGCTTTGATGAGATGAAGGCGTCTCCTTGGGAAAAGGAAGATGCCCAGCACGAAGGCATTCCCATCCTCAACTTTCATGTGCCCAAGAGCTTCGAGCATGCCAACGGCAAATTGACGGGCATGCGCTTTGAAATTGTGAAGGCGGTGTATGACGACAAGGGCCGGCGCAGCCTGGTCCCGACCGGCGAGCCCGACGTGCTGGTGGCCTGCGACACGGTGTTGATTGCTGTGGGGCAGGAAAATGCGTTTCCCTGGATCGAGAGCGATGTGGGCATAGAGTTTGACAAATGGGGTCTGCCGACCTTGACGGCCGAGACCTTTCAAACGACGGTGCCACAGGTCTTTTTTGGCGGTGATGCGGCCTATGGTCCGAAGAACATCATTACTGCGGTGGCGCATGGCCATGAGGCTGCCGTGTCGATCGACCGTTTCCTGCATGGGGAAGACGTTGGTAGGCGTCCGGCACCCGGTGTCAATCTGATGTCGACCAAGATGGGGATTCACGAGTGGAGCTATGACAGTGACGTGTCGGGCGATGCGCGCTTCAAAGTGCCATGGGCCAAGGCTGAAATTGCTCTGGCCAGTATTCGGGTGGAAGTGGAGTTGGGCTTTGATGCGGCAACCGCTTTCAAGGAAGCAAGCCGGTGCCTGAACTGTGACGTGCAGACCGTGTTTACCAAACACACCTGCATTGAATGTGACGCCTGCGTCGACATCTGCCCGATGGACTGCATCACCTTCACCAAGAACGGTGAAGAGTCAGATTTGCGGACACGCTTGCAAGCGCCCGCCAAGAACCTCACGCAGGATCTCTATGTGTCAGGCACCCTGAAGACCGGGCGCGTCATGGTCAAGGATGAAGATGTTTGCCTGCACTGTGGTCTGTGTGCAGAGCGCTGCCCGACTGGAGCCTGGGATATGCAGAAGTTTTTGTTGAGCACGACCCAGGCGGGGCCGAAATGTCGTGATGGAAA
>CAYHDD010000634.1:0-2435 GCA_964355195.1 uncultured Rhodoferax sp.
AACGAGAAGCTGCGCTCCTCGTATGTTGGTGCGTGAATACTAGCACCACTATGTGAAAACTTGAACGGAGCGGCTGGTTCTATTGATCGGCGTCAACTTGCGACGACCTGTCCCGCCGGAGCTCGTCCGTTTTCAGGTCCATTGAGTGCCTACATGCCTTTGAGCAAGCCGGCGTAACTGCGGCTGACTTCGAGCTTTTCCTTGCTGCCGCGCACACTCACCAACTGCCTGCCGCGTTCGTCGCGGCTGATGCCGACAATCGCCTTGACATTGACCAGGGTTGAGCGGTGAATCTGCCAGAACAGGCTCATGTCGATTTCGCCCACGAGTTCCTTGATTGGCTTGCGAATCAGGGCCTCCAGCGTGGCGGTCTGGACCCGCGTGTACTTTTCGTCCGAGATGAAGAACAGCACGTCTTCGACCGCGATCATCTGGATGGTCTGACGCACGCTGGCCTGAATCCATTGCAGCTTGGCCGGAGCCTGGGGGTTGATTTGCGTCGCCAGCCTTTGCAACAACTGATGCATGTCTGGTGTATGTGCTGGCAGCGGCGTCGCGTCGCCCTCAGCACCGTTGCGCTCCTGCTGAGCCCGCTCCGCCATGCGTTGCGTGATGCGCTCCACGGTCAGCCGCAGGCGCTCCGGCTCGGCAGGTTTGAGCAGGTAGTCCACCACCCCCTGCTCGAAGGCCTGCACGGCGTACTGGTCGTAGGCGGTGACGAAGACGATTTCGCAGCCCGGCCAGCCATCTGCCTCGTCGTAGGTGGGCAATTGGGCAATCTGTCGCGCGGCATCAACGCCGGTCAGCACCGGCATGCGGATGTCCAGAAAAACGACGTCGGGATGATGCTGCTCGGTCAGTTCCACCGCCTCCTGGCCATTGCGCGCTTCGGCCACGATCTCCAGTTCGGGCCAGACCTGGCTCAGGCGCGTGCGCAACTGCTCACGCATCAGTCGTTCGTCATCGGCAATCAGGCCAGTGTGCATGTCTCAAGTCTCCGTACTGGTATGCGCAACATAGGGCAAGGTGATCGTCACTGCCGTGCCTCCACCTGCGGGCTCGGTCACGCTCAGGCTGGCTTTGTTGCCATACAGCAAGGCCAGGCGTTCACGTATGTTACTCAAACCGATGCCCGTACCGGCGGTCTCGGCCTTGCCGAAGCCCAGACCGGTGTCACTCACTGTCACTGCCAGCTTGCCGTGCACGATTTCCGCGCTGACGCTGAGCAGGCCACCCTCGGCTTTGGGCTCGAGCCCGTGCTTGATGGCGTTCTCGACCAGGCTCTGCAACATCATCGGAGGGAACTCCGCTGACAAGAGGCCGTCGCTAATGCGCACCTCGGTCTGCAAACGGTCTTCCATGCGTACCTTCAGGATTTCAAGGTAGGGCCGGATCATGGCCAGCTCGCGCCCCAGGTCGCGTGTCGCCTGGGCGTTGGCTTCGCGCATGGTAGGCATGCTGGCGCGCAGCAGCGCAATCAGGTTCCTCTGCATCTTGCCGGCCCGCGCCGGATCGGTCTCAATCAAATGCTCAATGCTGGCCAGCGTGTTGAACAGAAAGTGCGGCTCCACCTGGGCCTGCATGGCTGCCATGCGCGCCTCCACCACCTGGCGCTTCAAGGATTCGGACTCGGCCACTTCGGTCGCCTGCGCCGCCTTGGCCTCGGCTTGAACCTGCCCCTTGTAGCTGATCTTGATGATCATTGAAATCAGAATGAACCACATCGTCAGGGGCATCAGCGCATCACCAAACTTGTGGACCCTGAAACGCGGGCGCATCTCCTGCGCGGCTTCAATGGCGTCAGCCGCTTCCTGCTTGGCTTCGTCGATGGCGTCCTGCATGTCCTGGCGCGCCTCGTCCATCGCCTCCTTGATGGCTTTGGCGTCAACCTCGGGCGGCAGCTTGATGGTGATTCCGGCGCCCTCCTGCACCGTGGTCGAAGCCGCAGCCGCTGGAGCGCTGGCAGCAGCGGCGGCGCTGGCGGGCGCGCTGGCTGAGGTGGCAGGCGCAGCGACTGGCTTCTCACGCGTGCGGATGTGAATACCGCGATCGTCAATCGAGATATCGATGCCATCGTTCAAGTTCTTCTTGTGCACGACCGGCGGTTTCGGTCGACTCGGGAGCTTGGGCGCCTCGGCGCCGGGCAGCACTTCGGTATAGCTCCAGTTCAGCGGTGGGACGTCATGGAGGATCCCCATGGCAATCAGCAGCAGCAGCGCATAGCCGAAAAAGCGCCACCATGAAATGCTGACCAACCAGCCCGCGTAGGCATGGTAAGTCTTCATAAAGGAGGTTCTGGCACGTGCCCAGCGACTCGGGCCCGCGGGATTGAAAGTGGAGGTGTTCATCATGGTGTGCAGTCCGCGCAGTATAGGAATGCCGCGACTTTAGGCAGATGCGAGCGAGCGCGCCAGCGGCAAGCGACGCGCTGCAAT
>CAYHDD010000635.1:0-2429 GCA_964355195.1 uncultured Rhodoferax sp.
GCCCGAGATGGCCTAAGTAGGCCATCTCGGGCGCGTACCCGGCCTCGGTGAGTGTTTCAAAGCCGGCTTTGATCAACTCCACCGTACCGCCGCACAACACCGCTTGCTCACCGAACAAATCGGTCTCGGTTTCTTCGCGAAAACTGGTCTCAATGATGCCAGCCTTGCCACCCCCATTGGCCATTGCGTAGCTTAGCGCCAAGTCCCGCGTCCGACCCGACTGGTCTTGGTGAATAGCGATCAACTGGGGCACGCCGCCCCCCTGCACATAGGTGCCACGCACGGTGTGGCCGGGCGCTTTGGGCGCCACCATCCAGACATCCAGGTCGCCGCGAGGCGTCACCAGACCGTAGTGAATGTTGAACCCGTGGGCAAACACCAGGGAAGCACCCTGTTTGATATTGGGCTCAATGTCATTGGTGTAGACCGCGCCAATTTGCTCGTCCGGCAGGAGGATCATGACGACGTCAGCAGCCTTGACCGCCTCGGCGACTTCAGCCACCTTGAGCCCGGCCTTTTCAACCTTGTGCCATGAGGCGCCACCCCGGCGCAGACCAACAACCACATTGACACCGCTGTCGTTCAGATTTTGGGCATGGGCGTGACCCTGGCTGCCGTAACCAATAATTGCAACCGTCTTGCCCTTGATGAGGCTCAGGTCACAGTCTTTGTCGTAATAGACCTTCATTTACTTCTCCGTTGTAAAAAATCAAACTCGCAAGATACGTTCGCCGCGCCCAATACCGCTAGGCCCGGTCCGCACTGTCTCCAGAATAGCCCCACGTTCAATGGCCTCCAGGAATGCATCGTTCTTTTCCTGGTTTCCAGTCAGCTCAATGGTGTAGCTCTTCTCGGTTACATCGATGATCCGGCCGCGAAAGATATCCGCCATGCGCTTCATCTCTTCACGTTCCTTGCCCACTGCGCGAACCTTGACCATCATCAATTCCCGCTCGGTATACGCCCCTTCCGTCAGGTCAACCACCTTGACTACCTCGATGAGGCGATTGAGATGCTTGGTAATCTGCTCGATAACTTCGTCTGACCCGGTGGTCTGAATCGTCATTCGAGAGAGGCTGGCGTCTTCGGTCGGCGCCACCGTCAGGGACTCAATGTTATAGCCACGAGCCGAGAACAATCCGACCACACGAGATAGCGCGCCTGGTTCGTTTTCCAGCAATACCGCAATGATATGTTTCATGAATAGACTCCTCTTTTTGTTGCCCTCCTCCAACGACGGTAATCGCTGGACTTGGCAAACAATAGAATGATCAAATAACTTAAAGGTCTTCCGAGCCGAGCAGCATTTCAGTAATGCCCTTGCCCGCTCGGACCATCGGAAATACGTTTTCAGTTGGATCGGTACGAATGTCCATGAAGACCGTTCGATCCTTCAGTTTGCGCGCCTCCCGCAAAGCAGGCTCCACATCTTGTGCCCGCTCGATCAACATACCCACATGGCCGTAGGCCTCTGCCAATTTGACGAAATTGGGCAGCGCATCCATATAGCTGTGGCTGTAGCGACCTTCGTACTCCACCTCCTGCCACTGACGAACCATGCCCAAATAGCGATTGTTGAGTGAAAGGATCTTGATCGGTGTGTTGTACTGAAGACAGGTTGAAAGCTCCTGAATACACATCTGAACCGAACCATCGCCGGTAATGCAAAACACTTCGCTGTTCGGTCTTGCCATCTTGACGCCCATGGCAAAGGGGATGCCGACGCCCATCGTCCCCAAGCCGCCCGAATTGATCCAGCGTCGGGGCTCATCAAACCGGTAGTACTGGGCCGCCCACATCTGATGTTGCCCGACGTCCGATGTGACATAGGCATCAGCGTTCTTGGTCATATTCCAGAGCGTTTCAATGACGTACTGCGGCTTGATCACGTCATTCTGGCCCGGATCGTACTTGAGACAAGCACTTTCTCTCCAACCGTCTATCGTTTCCCACCAAGCGCCCAGCGCCACAGCATCGGGTCTCACCGCCCCCTCTTTAATCATCGCAATCATCTCGGACAACACTTCCTTGACATCACCCACAATAGGAATATCAACCTTGACGCGCTTGGAAATGCTCGATGGGTCAATATCGATGTGGATGATTTTTCTCTCGTTTTGAGCAAAGTGCTTCGGACTGCCAATCACGCGGTCATCAAAGCGGGCACCGACGGCCAGCAGCACATCGCAGTGCTGCATGGTATTGTTGGCCTCCACGGTGCCATGCATGCCCAGCATTCCGAGAAACTTGCGGTCGCTCGCCGGATACGCCCCAAGACCCATCAGCGTATTGGTGCAGGGATAACCGAGCAAGTCCACCAAGGTGCGCAATTCCGCCGATGCATTGCTCAAAATGACGCCGCCTCCGGTGTAAACATAGGGACGTTTGGCAGCCAGCAGCAGTTGCAGTGCTTTGCGAATTTGCCCACC
>CAYHDD010000636.1:0-2429 GCA_964355195.1 uncultured Rhodoferax sp.
GGGTGTGAACGCCAACATTCTGGACAAGTCCGGCGCCTGGTACGCCTACAACGGCGAGAAGATCGGTCAGGGCCGCGACAACGCCCGGGAGTTCCTGCGCGAAAACCCGGAACTGTCACATGAAATTGAAAACAAGGTGCGCGCGTCTCTGGGTATCCCTTTGCTACCACCCGTCAATGAACCGGACGCGAAGGCCAAGCCTGCGTCCAAGAAGGGTTAGAGCACGCAACGGGTGCAGCCGCCATGCCCGCGCCGCCACCGTCACTGAAAGCTCGCGCGCTGCGCTTGCTCGGCACGCGTGAACACTCGCGCGAGGAGCTCAGGCGCAAGCTTGAACCATTCGAGGAACAAGCTGGCGCGCTGTCACAAATTCTGGATGGGCTACAGGCCAAGGGCTTCATCAACGAGCAAAGGGTGATCGAGTCTGTCGTGCACCGTCGCGCACCCAAGCTCGGCGCCGCGCGCATCAAGCAGGAGCTCCGGGACAAGGGACTAGACCCGCACGCGATCACCCAAGCACTTGCCAACCTGGAGGCCAGCGAGCATCAGCGTGCGCTCGCGGTTTGGCGCAAAAAATTCAGCGCCCCCCCCAGTGATGCTGCGGACGCGGCGCGTCAAATGCGCTTCCTGGCGACCCGCGGCTTTAGCGCCGATTTGATCCGCCGGCTTGTCAAATACCCAGCATCAACTTGAGATTTTGGACCGCGGCCCCACTGGCGCCCTTGCCCAGATTGTCGAGCCGGGCCACCAGAACGGCGTGGCTGAATCCATTTGACAGGTCGTGATTTGAAAACACGCGCAGTTCCATCTTGTCGGTGCCGGCTAGCGCAAGCGCGTCAAGCCTGTTCTCCGATCGCGTCGGTACGACGCTGATGTACTCACTGCCATCGTAGTGCTTCGCCAAGGCCTGATGCAGGTCTTGGGCCGTGGGTTTCCCAGGCAACATATCCAGGTGCAAAGGCACCTGCACCAGCATACCCTGCCTGAAGTTGGCGATCGCCGGAACAAACAGCGGGCGCCGCACCAGGCCGCTGTACTTCATGATTTCCGGAATATGCTTGTGCGTCAGATCCAGTGCATACAGTTCGAACGCTGGCGCCTGATGGCTTTCATAGGCTTCAATCTTGCTGCGTCCGCCGCCCGAATAGCCACTCACCGCCGGCAAAATCAGTGGAAAGTCGCTGGGGATCAATCCAGCGTCAACCAGTGGGCGCAGCAGCGCAATGGAGCCCGTCGAATAGCAGCCCGGATTGGTGACGCGCCGCGCCTGCGCCACCAACGCCCGATGCCCCGGCGTCAACTCCGGCAAACCAAACACCCAGCCAGGCGCAGTGCGGTGGGCGCTTGAAGCGTCGATCACCTTCGGTCCGGCGCAACCACTGGTGCTCGCCAGTTCATCGATGAGGGCTACAGACTCGATGGCTGCGTCGTCGTGCAAGCAAAGCACCACCAGATCGACTTGCGACATGAGCTCGCGCTTGGCCCTTACATCCTTGCGCAATTCGGGCGCGATGCTGGCGAGCTCGACTCCCGCCATGGCCTGCAAACGCTCCTGGATCTGAAGGCCCGTCGTGCCGGCTTCACCGTCAATGAATACTTTGTACATAGGTCACGAACTTCTGAGTGGTGATGGGGATGCCATACCTACCGCAGCGTCTGCGCCGGTGGGTTGTAAGGCTGGGAAAAGTTTGGTGCATTGCAGCATGATACAGTCCGTGACTGTGTTGTCCAGCTCCCACAGAGCATTCCTGTGCTGTGATGGGGAAAGAACCATTCACTCCCGAGCGTCCTATGAAAATTCACGAGTACCAGGGCAAGGAAATCTTGCGCAATTTCGGTGTCCCGGTGCCACGCGGCATCCCGGCTTTCACAGTGCAGGAGGCAGTAGAGGCCGCCCAAAAGCTGGGCGGCCCGGTGTGGGTCGTCAAGGCACAAATTCACGCCGGCGGACGGGGCAAAGGCGGTGGCGTCAAGCTGGCACGCTCCGTCGACGAGGTTCGAGCCCTGGCCAGTGAAATTCTGGGCATGCAATTGGTGACTCATCAGACCGGACCCGAGGGTCAGAAGGTGCGCCGCCTGCTGATTGAAGAGGGCGCTGACATCACGAAAGAATACTACGTGTCGGCGGTAACTGATCGCGCCAGCCAACGGGTCGCCTTGATGGCCTCTTCCGAGGGCGGCATGAACATCGAGGAAGTGGCACACGAGACTCCCGAAAAGATCATCAAGGTATTCGTTGATCCAGCCCAGGGACTGACAACGGCACAGGCAACGGAACTGGCCGATGGCATCGGCGTTCCTGCTGGCTCGACGTCTCAGTGCGTTGACGTGTTGCAAAAGCTCTACAAGGTGTACATGGACACCGATGCCTCGCTGGTCGAAATCAATCCACTGATTCTCGAGGGCGACGGTGGCATCCGCGCGTTGGA
>CAYHDD010000637.1:0-2428 GCA_964355195.1 uncultured Rhodoferax sp.
GACGGCTGTTGCCTATGGCGCTTCGCAGGTCTGGGTTTTGCTGACGCGGGAGGAAGCGCCGCAGTACCGGGAGGCTTTGCAAAATCAGATGGACGTGGCGCAAGGCATTCTGAGTGGCCTGGGTTACCAGGGCCAGCATTTTCGCCTGCTCCAGGTGCGCGACGCGCGCGATCTGGCCGCTTGGGATGCGGACCTGCAGGCGGCACCCGCGCAAGGCGTTGGGCGCGCTGCGAGTTTTGCAGTGCAGGCCGACAAGCGTGCCACGCTGGAGCTGGCGCTGGAGCATCTGGTAGCGCAGGCACCACTCAAGCCCGAGCAGATTGCGCTGCCCGTCAACGGCTCGCCGCTGGGCGCGCTGTTGATCGACAAGGCGCGCTGCACACTTTGCCTGAGCTGCGTCAGCGCCTGTCCGGCGAGTGCCTTGCAGGACAACCCGCAGGCGCCGCAGCTTCGCTTTATCGAGAAGAACTGCGTGCAATGCGGCCTGTGCGTCAAGACTTGCCCGGAGAAAGCGCTCGCGCTGCTGCCACAGCTCAATCTGCGGCCCCAGCGCAACGAGGCTACGCTGCTGCACGAGATGCAAGCCTACGCCTGCGTGCGCTGCGGCAAACCGTTCGGCACACTGAAGGGCATCGAAGCCATGCTCGGCAAGCTGGCCGACCACAGCATGTTTCAGGGCACGGCACTGGAGCGTCTCAAAATGTGCGGCGACTGCCGCGTCATCGACATCTACTCGGCCCAGAACGAAACCAAAATTACCGACCTCTGATCATGATCACCATTCCCAATGCGCTGCCCGGCAGCAGCTTTGATGAAGAACTGGCCCGCTCCGAGCTCTACGGGTTGTTGGCCCTGCTGTACTACGCGCCGCCCAGCGCAGAACTGTTGGAGCAGCTGCGTGCCGCTGTGACCGAGGCGCCGAGCGCAGGTGCGCTGCTCGAGGAGTCCTGGCGCAGCCTGGTTGGCCTGGCGCGCGAACTCTCGCTGGCCGACCTGGAGGCCGAATACAACCTGCTGTTCGGCGGCATTGGCAAGCCCGAGGTGTATCTCTACGGTTCGCACTATCTGAGCGGGTTTCTGAACGAAAAGCCGCTGGCCCGCTTGCGCACCGATCTGGCCAGGCTGGGGCTGGCGCGCGAGGACAGCATGTCCGAAACCGAGGATCACCTGGCCTACCTGTGCGAGGTGATGCGCTACCTGATTGCTGGCGAGGGCGCTGAAGCTGACCGCCTGGCACAGCAGAGAGAGTTCTTTGCGACCCATGCGCAGCCCTGGGTCGGTCAGCTTTGCGACGCGATTCAAGCGCACCCGCGTGCGCGCTTCTACGCGGCGCTGGCGGTTTTGACGCGCAGTTTTGCCGAGGTAGAGGCAGTCGGATTCGAGATGCTGAGCTGATCGCCAGGGTGACTTGACGGTTGCCGGGGGGGGGCGGGTATGTCCTAGGTCGATTGCCCACAGCTTTCGTTGCTGCGCTGCCCCGTTCTATCTACACTAGGACGCGGCTTGCATAAGTCAGCTGCAAAAGTTGGAGACAAACATGTCAAACGAACAGACCACGGCTTCGCGCCGAGGATTCTTCCTGTCGGCATCAGCGCTCGGTGCCACGGCGGTGGCGGCCACCTGGGTCAAAACTCAGGCACCTGAAGCGACGGTGGCCGCGCCCAAGCCAGCGCCTGAAAGAGGTGGTGGCTACAGCTTGAGCGAGCACGTCAAGCGCTACTACAAGACAACTTTGGTCTGATCCCCTGCCTTCTGTCCGTTTTCGGAGATTGCTATGCTGTTAACCAAAAAGTCGGGTTTCCGCGACTCGTCCGCGCCCACCCAATTTACGCGCAGTTTGAGTCGCGGTCTGTCTCATGCCCTGCCCACCATGGACCGGCGTGCCTTCCTGCGCCGCTCCGGCCTGGGTGTCGGGGTTGGTCTGGCGGCGTCGCAACTGACGCTCGTGAAGAAGGCCAACGCGGCGCCCGGCGCGGTGGCCATCGGTGAAGGCAAGATCGAGATCAAGCGCACCATTTGTACGCACTGCTCGGTCGGTTGTGCGGTCGATGCCGTGGTGGAGAACGGTGTCTGGGTGCGCCAGGAACCGGTCTTTGATTCACCCATCAACCTCGGCGCGCATTGCGCCAAGGGTGCCGCGCTGCGTGAGCACGGTCATGGTGAATTCCGCCTGCGTTACCCGATGAAGCTGATCAACGGCAAGTACCAGCGCATCAGCTGGGACACTGCTCTGACTGAAATCAGTGCACGCATGCTGGAGCTCAAAAAGGCCAGCGGCCCGGACAGCGTCTATTTCATTGGTTCGAGCAAACACAATAACGAGCAGGCCTACCTGCTGCGCAAGTTTGTCAGCTTCTAGGGCACCAACAACTGCGACCACCAGGCGCGCATCTGCCACTCGACCACGGTCGCCGGCGTTGCCAATACC
>CAYHDD010000638.1:0-2419 GCA_964355195.1 uncultured Rhodoferax sp.
TGCAACGATCAATGACGTGGATTGAGGGGCTTGAGGATGGCGTACCTGGGGTCACCAGCCACGCGCGCATCAAGGCGCTGGTGCCGGTGTCGAGCAACAATCCGGGCTTTCTTGGGGAGCCACGGTTCTTGTTGGTGACGCAATCCTTGCCGACAACGCTGGTGGCCAATGCCCTGGCGGTCACCGAGGCCAATCGCGAGTACCAGGAGCGCGCCTTGGCGCGGCAAGGCTTGCGCCGAATGTACATTGGCACTTTGACCCTCGCGTTGTTTCTGGCGGTCTTCGGTGCCGTGCTGTTGGCGGTTTTATTGGGCAATCAAATCGCGCGGCCCCTTTTGCTGTTGGCTGACGGGGTGCGGCAAGTGGCGGCTGGGGATTTGACGCCGAAAGCGTCGTTGCATGGACACGACGAACTCGACGGTCTGACGCGGTCGTTTGCTGACATGACACAACAGTTGGCGGATGCCAGACAGGCGGTACAGCTCAGTATGCAAGAGGTGAATGCCGCGCGCGCCAACCTACAGACGATTCTGGACAATTTGACCGCCGGCGTGATTGTGCTGGACGCCCAAGGCGTGATCCAGTCTTCCAACCCGGGCGCGCAGCGCATTCTTCGCGTGCCTCTGGCCGCGTTCGAGGGTCGACGCTTGGCAAGTATCGATGGCCTGGAGCGGTTCGGCGAAGAGGTTCAGACTCAGTTTGATACTTTTCTGGGAGCGCGCACCGAGCATGAGCTGGACCATTGGCAACAGTCCTTTGAGCTGGGCAGCGCGAGTGGTCGCTTGGTCGGTCGGCAAGCCGACGATGCGCTCATCGTGGTGGCGCGCGGTGCTGAGTTGCCAGGTGCCTCAAGACTGCTGGTGTTTGATGATATTTCCGAGATTGTGTCGGCCCAGAGAGCCCAGGCCTGGGGCGAGGTGGCGAGACGCCTGGCGCACGAAATCAAGAATCCGTTGACGCCGATTCAGTTGTCGGCGGAGCGCCTGTTGATGAAGCTCACAGGCAAAGTGGCGGCCACCGAGCAGGCCCTGCTGGACAAGTCAGTCAAGACCATTGTTGATCAAGTGGAGGCTATGAAGCGGCTGGTGAATGAATTTCGTGACTACGCCCGATTGCCAGCGGCGGAATTGCGTGCACTTGACTTGAATACGATGGTGAACGAGGTCTTGCTGCTGTATGTCAACGAGACTTCGCCGGTGCCGGTCCACGTCGAGCTCGACGCTCGGTGCCCGAAGATCATGGGAGACGCACAACAGCTGCGCCAGGTGCTGCACAATCTGCTTCAAAATGCGCAGGATGCGACCGAGAGCGAAGGCCCGAGCTCAGGGGCGCACAGTGTGACGGTTCGGACGCAGTGGTTGGAGGCAACCGGGCGCGTTCGTTTGAGTGTCTTGGACAGCGGCACGGGGTTTCCTGAGCGCATTTTGAAACGCGCGTTCGAACCCTATGTCACCACCAAAGCAAAAGGGACGGGCTTGGGTCTGGCTGTGGTCAAGAAGATTGCCGACGAGCATGGCACGCGGGTCGATATCGCCAACCGTGTGCTTGAGGGCAAGGTGGTGGGAGCTCAAGTGTCGTTATCATTCAGCACTGAAAATGTAGCGTCGGGCGAGCTGGCCGGTGCAAATTTCCAAGGAACGCGCTAAATCATGGCAAACATACTGGTGGTTGACGACGAGCTCGGCATCCGCGACCTGTTGTGGGAGATATTGAACGACGAGGGACACAACGTCGAGGTCGCTGAAAACGCAGCCCAGGCGCGGGCCGCCCGTTTGCGCGACCGGCCTGATCTCGTCCTACTGGACATCTGGATGCCAGACACCGACGGTGTGACTTTGCTCAAAGAATGGTCAGCGACCGGCGCGCTGACCATGCCCGTGATCATGATGAGTGGGCATGCCACCATCGACACTGCCGTGGAGGCAACCCGGATCGGTGCGCTGGCGTTTTTGGAAAAGCCAATTACGCTACAAAAGCTGCTCAAAGCGGTCGAGCAGGGCTTGGCGCGGGGGGCGACGCGCAATAGCGCTGTGCCTCTGACGCCGTCGTTCGCAGCGCCAGCGCCCGATGCCGCCATCGTGCAGACCGCAATCACCATGACCGATGTGGGACCCCAGTCGCTACAGAGTTTCATGCTTGACAAGCCGTTGCGCGAGACGCGAGACGAGTTTGAAAAGGCCTATTTCGAGTACCACCTTGCCAAAGAAAATGGTTCAATGACGAAGGTTGCCGAAAAGACCGGACTGGAGCGCACGCACCTCTACCGCAAGCTAAAACAACTGGGTGTTGATCTGTCGCGTGGCAAGCGAAACGGAAGCTGATTTTCCGGGGCTGACAGCCCTGTGGATGCTGCTATACTCACCGGCTCTGGCCCGGTAGCTCAGTCGGTAGAGCAGAGGACTGAAAATCCTTGTGTCGG
>CAYHDD010000639.1:0-2411 GCA_964355195.1 uncultured Rhodoferax sp.
CAATGCGGTAGCGGCCGCCACAAAGGCCCAGGTCGTGGCGGCACTTGCTGCAAAGCTGGCGACCCAGAACATGAGCATCACCGGCTTTGGTGATACCGAGCTCACGGCGCTGTGGGTGCGTCACCAGGACCGCATGAAGATCGCTGCGGGCGTCTCGGTCTTTGTTCCTACGGGCAATTACGATGCCAATCGCGGAACGAACATCGGCTACGGCAACTTCTACTCGGTGCGCCCTGGCGTTGCAGTGACTTACTCGCTCAATCCAGACCACACCAGCGAAGCCTGGGACCGCGGCGTTACGGTGGCCGGACGCGTCTCCTACATGATCAACGGCACCAACACCGACACCGACTACCGCACCGGCAACCTCTTGTACACCGAGGCAGCCATCGTCAAGGTCATGCCCGGCGCGCGCATGGCCTTTGGCACCAACATCTTTCATATTCAGCAAACGACGGACGACAGCGGAAGCGGTCTGGGCACCAACCCGCTGGTGCGCTATCAGGTCAGCGGCATCGGTCCTTTTCTGTCCTTCAAGCTGCCTGACCAGAACGCCGGCTTCAACCTGAGTTTGTCCAAGAACTTCGGCGCCCGCAACGCGCAGTACGGTAGTTACTTTCAGTTGCGTTTTGTTAAGGATTTTTGAGCTGCAATATGTTGAAGAGGGGACGAAGGAAGGCCAGGTGGTGCGGTTGATGAAGGGTCAGGCCAGCTGGGCCGGCTTTTGTCGGCGCATGTTCGTGCCCATCAGCCAAACCGGGCAACGGGTTATTGCCTTAACCATTTGAAAGTAGATGGCCATGAAGACCTCGACGTCCCGATGGCTTGGCGCAATGGTGCTTGCCATCGTCCTGTTTTTCTGGCTTGGCTTGCCGGTAGTGCTGCAAGGTCTGGGTTTGCACCCGGCGTATCAAGGACCCCGATACACGCTGCTGGGCAAGCGCGCGTTGATCGTCACGACCAGCCATGGCACGCTGATGTTGGAGTAAGCCCATGAAGAACTTTTTGCGCATCGCATTGGTCTTGACCGCTCTGGGCATGCTGCTTGTCGGACTGGGCTTTGCCGCAGCAGTGCCAAAGGTGCTGGGCAACTTCGCCATTGCCGCAACCAGTGTGCATGGCATGGGCACCGTGCGCGCTGACCTGGGCGGATGCTTTGTTGCTTTGGGCTTATTCACCTTGTTTGGTCTGCGCCGTGGTCACGCCCAGTGGTTAACGGTACCGCTGGTGTTCATGGCTGCCTTTTTGTCGCTGCGGCTGATCCATCTGGGCGCGGATGGGGTCAGTAGCGAAGGGTTGCGCTCGACCGTCATCGAGGTCGTACTGCTGGCCTTGCTGCTCGCCGCTCGCACGCTATTCAGAGACGACGTGCAAGCGCAAGCTTAGCAAAGGGAACCTGCAAGAACTTGTGATGCAGAGCTCTTGCTTCATATAATGGCATTTAAAGTGCCAATATATTTGGGCATCCAGCGGTGAAATTTCAGAACGGAGAAATCGGATGGCAATCAAGAATCGCATCACGGAGATGCTTGGCGTCGAATATCCTATCGTGCAAGCTCCGATGGCCTGGATTTCGAGGGCTCAACTGGCTGCGGCCGTGTCGAACGCCGGTGGCATGGGGATCATCGAGACTTCATCGGGCCAGCTCGACGTCATCAAGGGCGAGATTGCAAAGATGCGCAATCTCACCGACAAACCCTTCGGTGTCAATATCGCTTTGGCCTATGTGCGTGATCCCGGCATCGTCCAGTTTGTGGTCGACCAGGGGATACGGTTTGTCACTACCAGTGCCGGTGACCCGACCAAATTCACCGCACAGCTCAAGGCGGCTGGCCTGACCGTGTTCCATGTCGTGCCCACTCTGAAGGCCGCAATGAAGGCGATCAAAGCCGGCGTCGATGGTCTGGTGGTGGAGGGTGCAGAGGGCGGTGGCTTCAAGAATCCGCAGCCAGTGATGTCGATGGTCCTGTTGCCCCTGATCGCCGAAAAGGTCGGCGTGCCCATCATCGCCGCTGGCGGATTCTCATGTGGCCGCAGCATGGCGGCGGCGTTTGCGCTCGGCGCCGAAGGCATCCAGATGGGAACCAGAATGGTTTGCTCGCAGGAAAGCCCGGTGCATGCCAACTGGAAGCAGGCCATTGTGAACGCGGCAGAGACCGATACCATCTTTCTCAACCAGTTCTCGAAACCGGTGGTTCGCGTATTGCGCACCGAGAAGACCTCGCGCCTGGAACGCGAACTCGTACCCAATTACGCCGGCCCACCCCTGATGGCGGAATTTGGCAACATGCTGGACCTCTATGAAAACGGCGATATGGAAGCCTCCATTGCGCTGTGCGGTCAGGTCGCGGGACGGATCGACAGCGTCAAGACCGTGGCAGAAATCATCGCTGAAACCATGCGGGAATTTG
>CAYHDD010000640.1:0-2409 GCA_964355195.1 uncultured Rhodoferax sp.
TTGCCGCCAAATTTGGCCACCTGACCAAGAATGACACTGAGTTTGCCGTCAACACGATTTTGGACGCAATGGCTGACGCATTGGTAGCAGGTCATCGCATCGAGATTCGCGGATTCGGGAGCTTTTCTGTAACGCGGCGGCCGCCGCGCATTGGTCGCAATCCGCGAAATGGGGAAAGCGTCGCCATTCCGGAAAAGCGCGTAGTTCACTTCAAGCCTGGAAAGGCGCTGCGGGAGGCCGCTGAGAAATCCACAGCGGACGCTTGACCGCTTAGGGCTGACAAGCGTCGCACAGGACAGTCTGCGTACTGGTTGCTCAATTCAACACCGCCCAAACTCAGGCTGTTGTAGGTCACAATTCGTCGGATGAAGCCCAATTCCCAATTGTCGGTGCGCTCATATGGCCAAGCGCCGGGTGGGCACGTGCACGACCATTCTCAGGTGATATGGCCGCTGCACGGCTGCCTTGAGCTGGAAGTTGAGGGAAAAGGCATTGCCTTGCAAGTAGGTGATGGACTCATCGTGCGTCCTGGTGACCGGCATGATTTCGAGTCCCGCGACGGCAGCCGCTGCCTAGTGCTCGATAGCAGCCAAGCGGTTTGGAATCACCGAACCGTTCGTCCTTCATTCGCGAAATCAGCGAGTCAGATGGCAGCGTTCCTGGCCGTCGCATTGGATGAAAAGTTGCCCCTGGCAATCGAATCCGGGGAGCAGCTTCTTGCGCAAAGCTGGGGCACATCTTCCACCACTGGCAAAGCGCGGAGAACAGTCGACTGGAAGAAAATGACGTCATGGACCAACGCCCACCTGGACCAGAAACTCCGTGCAGCAGACCTGGCCGGGTTGGCACACCTTAGCGAAAGCCAGTTCCGCGCACGTTGCCTTCAAGAAATGGGGTTGACACCTATGCAGTGGATTCGCCAATTGCGGCTAACGAAGGCGCAGCTGCTTCGGGAGGCCGGAATTTCAGTGGCCGTCATTTCTGCTCGCGTCGGATATGAGACTCCTTCTGCGCTCACGGCTGCCATGAGCAAACACAAACGGCGTTAACAGGCGTTTTGAGATGGCAGACCGGCGTTCTGAGATGACTGGCGCCGTATCCTTTCTCCATGAAAGCAGATTTGCTGGCTCTAGCAGCCATAGCCTTGTGGGGTTCACTGGCACCGTTGGGGGTCAGGTTGGCACACATTCCTCCGTTTCTATTGACAGGCATCGGATTGCTAGTAGGTAGCGTCATTGCATTACCCCTGGCGCACTTTCGCCTGTCACGCTGGAAAGTGCCACTGCCCACTTTGCTGGTGGGCATCTATGGGCTATTTGGTTTTCACTTCCTGCTCTTCATGGCGTTGCGCAACGCCCCTGCGGTGGAGGCAAATCTCATCAACTACCTCTGGCCACTTGGCATGGTGGTGATGGCGCCCTTGTTTTTGAAGGACGTTTCCTTGCATGCACGCCATATCTTTGCTGCGGTCCTTGGTTTCGCCGGTGCGGCCATCGCCATCCTGGGTCGTGGAGGGCCAGCGCAATCGGCTGAAGGCTTTCATTCTGGGTATGTCATAGCACTGGCCTCGGCCTTTGTATGGGCCAGCTATTCACTGCTGACCCGCAGGCTTCCGGCGTTTCCGACTTCAGCAGTTGGAGGCTTTGCAGCAGCGTCCGGCGTGCTTTCCTTGGGCTGCCATGTGCTGTTGGAACCTGCCACTGCGTTGAGCACGCAAGATATGGTTTTGGTCGGCATTTTGGGGCTCGGTCCTTTGGGTGGCGCGTTCTTCCTGTGGGATGCCGCGATTAAGCTGGGAGATACGAGGCGCATCGGTTTACTGGCATTTGCCACCCCCATTTTGTCTACGGTATTGCTGCTCATAACAACGGGACAGCCATTGCAGTGGAATGTGGCGATTGCCGCGACTATGGTGGTGGGGGCTGCGTTTTGGGGCAGCCGTTGAGATGAGCCAGGCGACGAATGCTCAGCGGCGACGAATTGAAGCCGCGCCCAAACTCCGGCCTCTATGACTGGTTCTAGGCAGGCAATCTGAACTTCTGTATGACCGGAACCGCTGCATGGCTGAAGTACGCTGCAGAAGGTCACCTTTGACGGCCAGCAGTTGTTGATGCCCTAGCAAAAACGAAACCGACTCGGTGAGACAGCGTTTCGGGACAGCTCAAAAACCACCATTTTGGAGACACCAACCACACTTCGCCGGTTGGTCCAAAGGGAAAAGTCTCGTGCACTTTAGGCTCTTGTTCATTGACCGTGTACTTGGAAGGCGACGAGACATCCCCGAATTTCGGCTTCACGCGCTGAGCGGTTCGATGTAAAAACCCCTAAAAGGGGGCGCGTGTGCTATGGTCGCTGACCATGGGTCAAACTCACCTACTTCGGAGCGATTAATGCGCTCGATAGATTTCC
>CAYHDD010000641.1:0-2397 GCA_964355195.1 uncultured Rhodoferax sp.
CACAATATGTTCATCGTCAAAGCCAGCGCTGCGCAGTTGGGCAACATCCTCATTGGATACCTGTGCGCGACTGCTGACAACCTTGAGTGCGAACGTCAAAGCTGCAGCCGTCTTGGGGTCGGCGGAGTTGCCGGCTTGTGCCGCTGACATTTCTTCTGCCGTGGCACCCGCACCTTTGCCTAAAACGGTGTGCGCAGCCAGGCAATACTCGCAGCGATTGCGGTCTGCGATTGCCACGGCGACTTGTTCGCCCAGCTTTGCACCCAGTACCCCCGAGCCCAAGGCGCCAAACGAGCCCCACATGCTATTGAGTGCAGCGGGTGAGTTCGCCACAGCCTTGAACATGTTGGGTGTGGCACCGAAGGCTTTGTGGATCTGTTCCAGCAGCGCTTGGCGGTTGGCAGTGGTGTTGGAAGAGTCGATAAGTTGAACGCGTGACATGTGATTTCCTTTTTAAGAGTGGAGGGATTGCAGAGGGAACGAATAATTGGGAGCTATTGGTTTACCTTGCCGGGCAGTGACAAATCTCCGGACGCCACCTTGAATACGTCGACGACACATAACAAGGGGCTGTGCACGCTGGCGTTCACTCGCAGGGCCGCCGTGACACCGTCAAAACTTGCGGACTGCACCACGCCGATGTCGTCAAACGGCACTTTGACTTCCAACGTCTTGCCTTTGAAGACGGGGTTCCATCCGGGGCTGTCGATCAGTATCGGTAGGCCCGGCCAAGTCTTGGGTAGCTTGGGCTTGGTGCCCTCGGGGATGTCAACTACTTTGAGCGCACCTTTGCCACAGGCTTCGTCAGGTTGCAACACCACCCAATGCGAGTGCCATTCGCCACCGCCCCCGGCAAACAAGGGGGTGTCGTTGAAATCAGGATGGCTGGTGACTGCAAAGGCCAAGATGCCGCTCTTGGCCTCAAAGCCAACGACCGACGGATCAATGGTTGTTGGCCACACGTACGAAAAGACCTTGCTACCCGCCAGCTTGCCGGACTTGGCGGGCTTGTTGGCACCGGCTTTTCCCGACACTGCGATATGGAAGGTCGTAATGTTGCCTTCTGTGGTGATGCGGGTATGAAAGATATCAAATGGCGCCTTCACTTTGGATGTGGTCTCACTCTGGATACCCCCGTCATGGGAACCCTCATGGGCTGTGGCGAAGTGACACAGGCCAGCGCATACCATGGCGACCGCGAGCCGTTGGACGGGTGAGTTTTTTTGCATTGCGATACCTCTTTGCTTTGAGTTGGTGCGAATCTGCACAGGGAGAATTGTCTTGGCGAAGCTTGTATGATTGGTATCATCTAGTACTAGAAAAATACCTATTCATACAAATCCATGTCAACGAACCCTGCGCCTACCCTTGCACTGGATCGACTGTCGTCGCTGTTGGAGCGGTTTCAGGTGTCTGCGCATCTGTTTCACACCGGTGCCCTGTGCGGTATCACCAGCTTCGATGCGCAGGCTGGTCGGGGGTTTTTTCATGTGCTTCGCAGGGGCAGCATGGTGGTAACCCATCACCAAGGGACGGATGCGATTCAGCGCTTGGAGGTAAGCGAACCAACACTCTTGTTTTACCCCCAACCGCTTGCGCATCAGTTTCACAATGCGCCCAAGGAAGGCTCGGATTTCACCTGTGCCTCAGTCCACTTTGAGGGGGGAGCCAATCATCCGCTGGCGCGCGCATTGCCACCCGTTATCGTGCTGCCCCTGGCGCAGGTGCCGGGCTTGGCGGGCGCACTGGATTTGCTGTTTCAGGAGGCCGATCAGGTGCGTTGCGGTCACCGGCTGATGGTCGATCGTTTGTTTGAAGTGGTCTTACTGCAACTTCTGCGTTGGCTATTGGATCATGGTGAGGAGAGTGGCGTGTCAATGGGACTGGTATCCGGCTTGGCAGACCCTCAACTCGCGCGGGCCCTGACGGCCATTCATGAGAGTCCGCAGAATCCGTGGTCACTGGAGTCGCTTGCAGACCTTGCTTCCATGTCCCGAAGCGCTTTTGCAGGGCGTTTCAAAAGGGAGGTGGGTGTCGCACCGGCTGAATACCTGACCGATTGGCGCATGGCGCTTGCGAAGAAGCAGTTGAGTCAGGGGCGCGCCGTCAAGCTCATAGCACCTGACTTGGGCTATGCAAACGCATCTGCCCTCTCGCGCGTATTTGCGCAGCGTGTTGGAATGTCTCCACGAGAATGGCTCGCGCGTAGTGGAAAAAACACAATCAACGACGTGGGACTGTCGCTTACTCAGTAGCGGCTGGCGCAAAAATATCCGTAATCCGACGCGCACCAATAGATCCGGTGAGTTGGACTGCCCGAAAGCTGCCGCTGGTCAATACCCGCTTCCGCTGCCCAACCGAAATTGCGCATTCTCCATTGTCGACATTCATTCATGG
>CAYHDD010000642.1:0-2395 GCA_964355195.1 uncultured Rhodoferax sp.
CAAGTTCAAGGTCCGCACGTTTCCGGTGGTCGAGCGGCATCGTTGGATCTGGGTCTGGATGGGTGACCCGGCCCTCGCCGATGAATCATTAATCAGTGATACCCACTATCTTGACGACCCCGAATGGGCAAGCTTGGGCGGACATATTCACTACGATGTCAACTACCTTCTGGTCTGTGACAACCTGCTTGATTTGACGCATATACCCTTCCTGCACCCGACCACCCTGGGGGGCTCGCCCGATTACGCAGCGGTGCTTCCCACGGTGGAGCGGTTGGAGCGCGGCGTGCGCCTGACGAAGTGGGTCTTTGATACGCAGCCACCCGAGTATTCAAGAAAATTCGGCGCTTACGAGGGCAAATTGGTCGACCGCTGGATGATTTATGACTTCATTGTTCCCGGCATTCTGCTCATGGATTCCGGCATGGTGCCAGCGGGTGTCGGCGCGCAAGCCAGGGCCGGTGGCCGGCGTGAGAACGGCCTGGAGTTTCGGGGTCGGCAGGCGCTGACGCCCGAAACCGAAAACTCGACACACTACTTTTTCGCCCATCCGCACAACTTCTTGATTGACCAACCAGAAGTCACACGCAACATCATGCAAAGTATTGCCGTGGCTTTTGAAGAAGATCGGGAGATTATCGGGGGCCAGGCCAAGAACCTGGCGCTGGATCCTGATTTCAAGATGCTCCCGATGGCGGCTGACTTGGGGGTGGCGCAGTTCCGCCGCGTTGTGCAACAACTGTTGGACGCAGAGAACCGGCTGCCCCAAGCATGAGCAAGGCGCCTGATGTGCCCCTGCTGACGGGTAGAACCGTACGTGGCCCGGAATCGGCCAGACTCTGGATCGACGAGAAGCCCTATGTCAACTTCGTCGGGTGCAGCTATTTGGCGCTGCAAGCCTTGGATGAGTTGCGTGTCGCCGGACGCCGTGCGGTTGACTTGGCGCACCCCTGGTCGCAAATGCGCAGCGGGGCGCACGGCGGCAGCGACCCCGTGTTTGATGAGTTGGCGCGGGAGGGGGCAAGTTTTTTTGGCAGCGAGACCAGCGTCTTTCTGCCCACCGGCTACTTCTGCGGACTCGCCGCCGTGGCCGGACTGCAGTCGCGCTTTGACATCGTCTTCATCGACGAGCTGGCGCACTTCAGTTTGTACGATGCGGCTCGTCTGAGTGGCTGTTCAGTGGTTTCTTTCGCCCATGCCGACCCCAACGCCTTACGCGACGCCCTGCGTGCTCCTTCGCACGCGGGTCAACGGCCACTGGTGCTGACCGATGGGGTTTTTGCGACGACAGGACGTGTACCTCCCATCGCAGACTACGCACACAGCGTCGCTGAAACCGGGGGACTGCTGATGGTGGATGAATCACACGCCTACGGTGTGGTGGGCTCCAATGGACGTGGTGCTGCCGAGTATTGCGGCGTCACTGACGCTTGGCACGCTGGCACCTTGAGTAAGGGCTTTTGTGCCCAAGGTGGCCTGCTGCCCTGCAGCTTGGAGTTTGCAGCACGGGTGCGCAGCCTGCCACCGGTGCGCGGAGCCAGCGCTGGCTCACCCGTATCGGCCTTGGTCGCTGCGGCAGCGATGCGCTACGCACGCACACATCCCCAGCGACGTGCGCATCTGCACACCATCAGTCAGCGTCTGAAGAGTGGCCTGCGCGGGTTGGGGCTGGATATCGTGGACACGCCAGCGCCTATTACCGCGTTCGCGGTGGGACGCAACGCCGATATGGCGGCGCTACAGCGGTCGCTGTTTGAAGAAGGCATGCACGTTGCCCTGTCCAGCTACATCGGTTCGGGCCCGGAAGGCATGATTCGATGTGCCACCTATGCCGACCATAGCGAGCGCGACGTCGACCAACTGGTGGCGACGCTGCGACAACGTCTTTGATCTATATGGCGTCGGGTTGGGCCTCGGGTGCAGCGCGCTGGAAGGCATCGAGCTTGCGGCAAGCCTGGCCGATGCAGCGAATCGTCGGGTAAGGTTCCAGCGCTACGCCAAAACGTTCGGCGTTGTAGATTTGCGGTAGCAAGCTGATGGCGCCCTGGCGAAACAAAACCACATCCTTGGACCGGTGGCGGGCCACCAGGGAAAAGCCCATGCGCTCAAAGATCGGCTCCAGCAGGCCGGGCGTGGGCGAAGCAAATTCAACGAACTCAAAACCCATCAAACCCATGGGGTTTTCAAACAAATCAGACGTGGCAATAGTTCCCACAAAAATTACTTCAAATCGCAGTGTGCCGGCCACACCCGCAGCGGCTTGCGCAAAGCGTCCAACTGAACGAACGGATCCTGCGCCAACAGCACTGCATCAAACGGCGCGCCAGCAACCAGCGTCGGATACTCAAAACCGAAGTGCCTGCGGGCATTGGTGGTGGCTGCCGCAAGCGTCTGC
>CAYHDD010000643.1:0-2387 GCA_964355195.1 uncultured Rhodoferax sp.
CACCTCGCTGGGTGCCCGGTGGCCATGCCGTATTGGCGCACGCTGGAGGATGGCAGCCCGGCGGCTGGCAACTTTGATGGCTGGCCAGCCACGCTGACCGAGTTCAAGCTGCTCGACCCCAGTTGTGGCTCCGGTCACTTTTTGGTGGCTGCCTTTTTGCTGCTGGTGCCGCTGCGCATGGCAGACGAAGGGTTGAGCGCTCTGGATGCGGTGGATGCCGTGCTGGCGCACAACCTGCATGGGCTGGAGATTGACCCCCGCTGTGTCGAAATCGCCGTGTTCGCTCTGGCCCTGGCGGCTTGGCGTTATCCCGACGAAAACGGCAACCCGTTGAGCGTGCGACTGGACATGCCCGCGCCTCGCATTGCCTGCTGCGGCCTTAAAGTTTCTGCCAGCCCACAAGATTGGGAATCGCTGGTGCCAGACAGCCAGCCAAATGCCGCACTTTTGCGCCAGGAACTGCGCCTGCTGCACAGTGTGTTTGCCCAAGCGCCCTTGTTGGGCAGCTTGCTCAACCCCTCGCTCAGCATCAAAAACGACCTGGCCACGTCCAGCTTTGAAACGCTGCAAACGCTGATAGAGCAGGCCCTGAGCAGCGAGCAGCCCGGCACCCTGTGGGGTGGGGCGCAAGACTTGAATGACGATGCCTGGGACTTGGCTATCAGTGCCCGAGGCCTGCTGGAAGCCGCCCGGCTACTGGATGCGCGCTATCACTTGGTGGTGACCAATGTGCCCTATTTATCTCGAGAAAGGCGCGAAGTCGTTGTTGTTGCCAGTGGCGTGTCGCAAGCAGTTGTTTGACCTGTCTGACGATATGGCAACAAAGTTGGACATTGAGTTCTACCAGGATGCGCGGGATGCGCTGCTGAAAGCGTTAGCGAGCTAGCGAGGGAATTGCGACAAGGGTCTTGTATTTCGTTGTATTGGAAAGCCTTGTCCCACCTGTGACAAAACCAACCGCAAGCCGGGGCTATAGTTCTTACACTCCTAAAGTGAACGACCGTTCTATTTTTACTGCTGAGGAAGGCCAATATGACCACTGAGTACCAAGTGCATGGCGCTATCGCCGTTATCACCTTGAACAATCCACCTGTCAATGGCCTCGGGGCGGCCACCCGATGGGGCATCACGCAGGGGCTGGACCAAGCCAACGCCGACGCCGCAGTGCAGGCCATCGTGATCACCGGCGCTGGCAAGGCCTTTTCGGGGGGGGCCGACATCAAGGAATTTGGAAGTCCCAAGGCGATGCAAGAGCCCAACTTGCTGAGTGTGATTCTGGCGCTTGAGAACTCAGGCAAGCCGGTCGTGGCGGCGATTCACTCGGTCTGCATGGGCGGTGGACTGGAGTTGGCGCTGGGTTGCCATTACCGCATCGCCGCGCCGGGCACCAGTGTGGCACTGCCGGAGGTCAAGCTGGGCCTGTTGCCGGGCGCTGGCGGTACCCAGCGGCTGCCGCGCGTGCTCGGCGTCGAGCCGGCGCTCAACATGATCGTCTCGGGTGAGCCGATCAAGAGTGAGATGCTGGCCATGCTACCGGGGCAAAAGCTGTTCGACAAGATGGCATCCTCGGCTGAGACCTTGATGCAGGAGGCGCGCAGCTACGCGGCCGATGTGGCCGCAGTGCGGCCGCTGCCCCTGGTACGTAATCTGCCTTGCAAGCACCCGCTGGGCGACGCCTACTTCCAGTTTGCGCGCAACATGGTCAAGGGCATGGCGAAAAACTTTCCCGCGCCAGGCAAGTGCGTCGATGCAGTCGAGGCCGCGACCCAAGGCAAATTTGAAGCCGGAATGTCGACCGAGCGTGCGCTCTTCATCAACCTGATGTGGACGCCCGAGAGCAAAGCCTTGCGCCATATCTTCATGGCCGAGCGGGCTGCCTCGAAGATACCGGATGTACCGTCCGACACCCCCCAGCGCACTATTAAATCGGTCGCCGTGATTGGTGCTGGCACTATGGGCGGTGGCATTTCGATGAATTTTCTGAACGCAGGCATTGCGGTCGTGATGCTGGAGATGAAGCAGGAAGCGCTGGAGCGCGGCGTCGCCACGATCCGCAAGAACTATGAAGCTCAAGTCAAGAAGGGCAAACTGAAACAGGACAAGTACGAAGAGCGTATGAGCCTGTTGAGCACCACGCTGAGTTACGACGACCTGAAAGACGCCGACATGGTGATCGAGGCGGTCTTTGAAGAAATTGGTGTCAAACAAGCGGTGTTTCAGGAGCTTGATCGTGTCATGAAGCCGGGGGCCATTCTTGCTTCCAACACCTCGACGCTCGATCTCAACAAGATAGCCTCCTTCACACAGCGCCCGCAGGATGTGGTGGGCCTGCATTTCTTAAGCCCTGCCAACGTGATGAAGCTGCTGGAGGTAGTACGCGGCGAGAA
>CAYHDD010000644.1:0-2384 GCA_964355195.1 uncultured Rhodoferax sp.
GCGCGCTGGGCTTTGTCATCGGGGACATGGTGGCGCGCTCGGGCATCGGCGCGTAGACCCGCGCCATCCGGCGCGTTCGCCGCAGGGCGGGCTGGCCGGCATAAATCTGTTTGGTCGCCTCGGCGACGATCGCCCCGGCGATGGCCGAGAACCAGCGCCGCCCGGCGTTCTCGATGGCGGCCGCCGAGCCCAGCACCACGCGCGAGTCGATCACACGAACTTTTCAGCGCCTGCAAACAGAGCGAATTTTGCGCCGCGATGGTGAGAACTGGTTGATTGAAGACCCCGAGGCGCTGCAGCAAATGGCCCTGGGCGACAACAAGGGCGCGGAATGAGCGCAACTACTCCTGCGGCCGACGATGGAACGGTCTGGCCGGTTGAGGCGTGGCGCGGTCTGGCGGCCTGGATGGTGGTGTATTCGCACTACTGGGCCAGCGCCGACAGCAGCTGGCAAGTGCTGCGTTTTACCTTCACCGGAGTCGATCTGTTTTTTGTGCTCAGCGGCTTTGTTTTTGCGCCCTACTTCTTTGACCGACCGCTGCGCGCTGGCGCTTTTGCAGTGCGGCGGTTTTTTCGGATCTACCCGGCCTACCTGCTGGCCTTGCTGATCTACTTCTGCCTGAAGTTGCAGGCGGGCCAGCCGCTGGCTTACGTGTGGCAGCACCTGGTGTTTGCTTACCTGCAGTCGCGCGAGATGGCGTTTTACTACAACCCGGTGTTCTGGAGTCTGCCGTCGGAGGTGGAGTTCTATCTGCTGCTGCCCCTGCTGGCCTGGTGCTGCCGGGGACGGCTGATGAATTTTGTGGCGTTGGCGCTTGGCGCGCTGGTGATGCGCGTGCTGATCGGCTATGCCTCGGACGCTGCCACTCAAAACAGCGCCTACCTCTGGATGCACCACCTGCCGGGCATGCTGTTGGAGTTCTTGCTGGGTGCGGGCGCCTGGTGGCTTTCGCAGCGCGGCCTGCAGGCTCGCGTGCGCGCCCTGTTGCTGGCCGGTGGTGTGACGCTGTGGCTGCTTCTTGCGGGCTTTTTTGCGCAGGCTGGCGACGCTGGCATTAACGCCAGTTGGGCGCGCGGCCAGATGGGCTGGCTGGCTGCGCTGAGCTTTGCTTGCATTGTTGCGGCAAGCATGGGCCGCGCAACTCCGCTGAAGAGCGCGCCACCGGCCCTGGTCTGGGCCGCGCTATGGGCCGGGCGACTGAGTTATGGCAGCTATCTTTTTCATATTGCCGCGCTGCGGCTGCTGCAACCCTACGGTAAATTTCTTGGCGCGATCGACGTCACTTTGGCCGCTGCGCTGTTGACACTGTTTGTGGCCTGGCTGAGCTACCGCTTGTGGGAAAACCCGTGGCGCGGGTTCGGCAGATCGCTGGCGAGGCGACTTGCCTGACCAGCGGGTGGTCTACACTCTGGTGTCCACAACTGTTACTTTTGATCCATGAAAACAAGTATTGCTATTGCTCTGCTCAGTCTTGCGATTTTGTCCTTGACGGGGTGCAGCAAGCCAGACCAAGAAGCTCCCCCGGCAGCACCCAAAGTTGAAGTAGTCGTGCCGAAGTGGGGTCCACAGGGAACCAAAGTGGGTGTAGGATTTTCGGTGCAATCCACCGGCAACTCCGCTATCTGGTTTGAGCAACGTGGTATTCGTTCCGCCGAGTCCGTCGAAGTCTGGTTTGACAACACAAAGCTGGGCGGGATGGCCATCACCCCTAACGAAGGTGGAAGTGCGGAAGTTCCTCCCGCATTGTTGACCAAGCCCGGCAAGTATCCTGTCTACTTCGTATTGAAGCCAAGCAATCAGCGTGTCGATATCGGGTTGTTTGAGATCACTCCCTGAGTTGTCTGTTCTTCGACCTCCCGGAGACAACGTTTCTTTTCGACGTTGCCACATCCGAACCATGAACTGCACAATCTGTAAGACCCCGATGAATGGCCCACATCGGGGGTACTGGTTTTTATGCCCACAATGCGGCTTTCTTGCCTCTTCACTTTCTCCGAGTATTGGTGACTTGACCAATGACAACGCAATCGACGAGATGCGGCGTCGCGAAGCTCTCGACGACCTGCGGCACCTCAACTTCGAGCGCGTCCTGGATGTGCTCGATGGGCTTGCGGTTTCACAGCCAAAACGCCTGTTAGACGTGGGTTGTGCTCACGGCTGGTTCCTGCAAGCGGCGGCGAAGCGCGGATACCTGGCCACCGGTGTGGAGCCTGACCCCGTGATCGCAAATCAAGCGCGACGCAACGGGCTGTCTGTCATCCCCGGATTTTTTCCACAAGACATTCCAGCCGACGAAGTGTTTGACGTCATCAGTTTTCACGATGTCCTGGAACATCTGCCATCACTGCAAGAGGCTGCTACCGCGTGCTTTGAGCGACTGAGT
>CAYHDD010000645.1:0-2380 GCA_964355195.1 uncultured Rhodoferax sp.
CTGATCGAGTTGATCAGGGAAGGGCAAGTTGCCCCCACTGCCGAAGACGTTTCGGTACGCGCCAACGTCGGCTTGCGTACCGTTTTTCGTCACTTCGACGACATGGAGACCTTGTATCGCGAAATCAACAACGAACTGCAGGGCACCGTCCAGTCGATGGTGCACATGGAATTCGAGTCTGACAACTGGCAGGAGCGATTGCTCGAAGGAATCAAGGTGCGCGCACGCCTCTATGAAAGCATCACCCCGTTTTTTCGCAGTGCCCAGGTTCATCGCCACAAATCGACCTTGATAGACGCCAACATCCGAGACGGCGTCGGGCTCGAACGTGCCATCCTGAAGAAGTTGTTGCCCAAAGAGATTGTTGCGGACCGACCGCGCTTCGAAGCCCTGATCATGGTTTTGATCCCGGAGGCCTGGGTCCGGCTGCGCCAGGAACAGGGTCTGAGTTTCAGTGCGGCCATAGCGGCAATTCAGATGGTTGCAAAAAAGCTGCTCCCGGCCTGACATTTTCGTGCACATCGAATTCAAGCCACGACCGACGAATTGCCCGGCACTTGGGGCTTTTCTGGCCGCGACGGTCTAGGGTCGCTCGCGCAGTTCACGCCGCAGGATTTTGCCGACGTTGCTCTTGGGCAGGTCATCGAGGAATTCCACGTACTTCGGCACTTTGTAGGCTGTCAATTGTTCGCGGCAGTGCTTGATCAGTAGTTCCTGCGTCAACGACGGGTTCTTCTTGACCACGAAAATCTTGACACCTTCGCCGGTGTTGGGATCTTTCTTTGCCACCGCCGCGACCTCAAGCACGTCCGGGTGCATCATGACCACTTCCTCGACCTCGTTCGGATAGACATTGAAGCCCGACACCAGAATCATGTCCTTCAGGCGATCGACAATCTTCAGGAGACCGCGCTCATTCATCACCGCCATATCGCCGGTGCGCAGAAAACCATCGGCGGTCATCACGGCGGCGGTCTCCTTGGGGCGCTTCCAGTAGCCTTTCATGACCTGCGGGCCTTTGACGCACAGTTCGCCGGCTTCGCCGACCGGCAACTCCAGACCCGCGGCATCACGAATCGAGACTTCGGTCGAAGGCACTGGCAAGCCGATGCCGCCACTGAACTCTTTCAGGTCATACGGGTTGACGGTCACGGTGGGTGAACACTCGGTGAGTCCGTAGCCTTCGAGCAGCGGTGTGCCGGTCACCTGCTGCCATTGCTCGGCGACGGCCCGTTGCGTGGCCGCCCCACCGCCCACACCAAACAGCAGCTTGCTGAAGTCAACCTTGGCGAAGTCGGGATTGTTCAGAAGCCCGATGAAAAGCGTGTTCACCGCCGGCAGGCTGGCGAACTTGTACTGCGCCAGCACCTTGACGAAGGCGGGGATGTTGCGCGGATCGGCGACCAGCACGTTGGTGCCGCCACTGCCGATCGCGCCGATGCTGTTGCCCAGTGCATAGATGTGATACAGCGGAATGGCCGTGATGCCGATCATGGCCTGCTGCTTGTCGATGATAGGGTCGAACCAGACCCGACCCTGCTCCACGTTGGCCAGCACATTGCGGTGCGTCAACATGGCGCCCTTGGACACACCGGTAGTGCCGCCCGTGTACTGCAGGAAGGCCAGATCGTCCGGCTTGAAACTGACCGGCTTGAAGATCGCTTGCGCGCCACGCGCAAGTGCATCGCGCAGGCACAGGCTGCCTGGCAGGCTGTAGGCGGGGACCGCCTTCTTGACATGGCGGATCAGGAAGTTGCCGATCACGCGCTTGCCCCAGGGCAGCATGTCAGTCAGACCGGTGACCAGCACATGCTTGACGGGCGTGCTGGTGATCACCTTGGCCAGTGTGTGTGCAAACACCTCGACCACGATCATGGCCTCGGCGCCCGAATCCTTGAGCTGGTGTTCGAGTTCGCGGGGGGTGTACATCGGGTTGACGTTAACCACCACGTAGCCGGCTCGCAGCAGGCCGAAAAGGCAGACCGGGTACTGCAGCAGGTTGGGCATCATGAGCGCCACGCGCGTGCCCTTGGGCAGCACCAGCACCGACTGGAAGTACGCCGCCACGTGGCGGCTCAGTGTGTCAAGCTCGCGGTAGGTCAGCGCCACGCCGGTGGAGCCGCTGATGAAGGCCTTGCGGTCCGCATATTGGGCGACAGATTTCTCGAAATAGTCTGCGATGGAGCCCAAGGCATCGACGTCAATCTCGGCGGGAACCCCGGGCGAATAACTCTTGAGCCAGATTTTTTCCATGGTGCCTCCGTTTCGTTATTCCGTTCAAGACGTGCCGACCACGCCACCATCACAGGCAATGGTCTGGCCAACCACATATTCACCAGCCCGCGAGCAAAGGAAGATGGCAAGTCCGGCAATGTCCTGC
>CAYHDD010000646.1:0-2378 GCA_964355195.1 uncultured Rhodoferax sp.
CGCGCGCGCGTTGGCGCTGTATCTGTTTCTGGTCACGGTGGCTGACGTGCAGGGGCTGAGCTATTACGGCGTCGCCACGCTGGCGCAGCGCCTGCACCTGAGTGCCCAAGAACTTGACGCGGCGCGCTCACAGCTCATCGCACTCGAACTCATCGCCTACCAGGCCCCGCTGTACCAGGTGCTGGCGCTTCCCGGTACCAAGGCCGCAGTGCGCCCAGCGCCGCCTGAGCGCCCTGCTGTGGCGCCGGTGCGCAGCACCCGCAACACCGGCCCAGTCAGCCTGGCGCACCTGCTCACTCAACTGGAGCAGCACCGTGCTGGACTATGAGATTTTTTGCCAAATCCGAGACCACCTGGGTCGCCAGCAGCTCAGCGTAGCCCAGACCGCGCGAGCATTGGCGTTGGATGTGCGCACGGTTGCCAAGTGGGCCAACGTAGAGCAGTTCCGCCCCCGCACGGGCAAACCGCGCGTGGGCAAGCTCGATGCCTATAAGGGGCAAATCGTGCGCTGGCTGGACGCTCACCCTTACAGCGCGCAGCAGATCTTTCAGCGCCTGCGCGAGGCCGGCTTTGACGGCGGGATCACCATCGTGAAAGACTATGTGCACCGCATCCGGCCACGCCATCAGGAGGCGTTTCTCAAGCTCGATTTCGCTCCAGGCGAGGCCGCCCAGGTCGACTGGGGTGAGTACGGCACCATCGGCGTGGGCAACACGCGCCGACGCCTGAGCTTCTTTCTGATGGTGCTGTGCTACAGCCGACGTATGTACCTGGAGTTCACCGTCTCGCAGAAGATGGAGTTCTTCCTGTCCTGCCACGAGAACGCGTTCATCGCGTTTGGCGGGGTCCCGACCCGCATCATGGTCGATAACCTGAAGTCCGCAGTATTGCAGCGCATGGTAGGAACGGCCCCCGTCTTCAATCCGAAGTACCTGGACTTCTCGCGGCACTGGGGCTTCAAGATCAGTCCGTGCAACGTGCGAGCCGGCAACGAGAAGGGCCGAGTGGAGAACGGCGTGGGCTACGTCAAGAAGAATTTTCTGGCCGGCCTGGAGTTGCCCGACTTTTGCGCGCTGCAGCCAGCGGCCACACTGTGGACCGACACGATCGCCAACGTGCGCGAGCACGGCGCCACCCACCAGCGCCCGGTGGATTTGTTTGAGACGGAGCGCGCCCATCTGGGAGCGCTCAATCCGGCCGGCTTTGATTTGGGTGGCGTGAGCACGGTGCGCGCCAACAAGCAGTTTCGTATCCCGCTGGACTCCAACCACTATTCGGTTCCGGCGCGTTACGCGGGCCATTCTCTGACACTCAAGGCTTATGCCGACCGGGTCTGCCTGTATGAAGGCCAGCAGTTGGTTGCGCGCCATGCGCGCAGCATGGATCGCAATAAGGATATCGAGGACCCACAGCATGCGCGCGAACTTGTGGCGCAACGCAAGAGTGCACGCGAGCAGCGCTTGTTGGTGCAGTTCCTGGCGATCTCGCCGCGCGCTCAGGCCTACCGCGAGGGGCTTGAGGCCAAACGCGTGGACGCCAGGGCGCATCTGCGCAAGATCCTCGCCATGGTCGAGACGCACGGCAAAGACGAGGTTGCGCGTGCGCTGGACGACGGTCTTGAGTTGCAGGCCTTCAGCGCCGAGTACATCGCCAACATCCTGGGCGCACGCAGGCGCGTGGGCCAGGAGCCTGCGGCACTGCAACTCACGCGCCGCGCCGACTTGCTTGAGCTCGAACTGCCCGAACCCGATCTGTCCATCTATGACCGTGACGAAGGAGCCGATTGATGGCAACAAGAAAGAAGACCCATCCCGACTGCGATGCCTTGGGACAGCACCTGCGCGAGCTCAAGCTGCCCTTCATGCTCGAGCAGCATCAGAGCCTGGCGCAGACCGCCGCAGACAAGCACTGGTCGCACCTGGAGTACCTGGGTGAACTGCTCAGCGGCGAGGCTGGCGCGCGTAATGATCGGCGCGTGCAGCGCTGCATCAATCTGGCGCGCTTCCCGGTGCTCAAGACGCTCGATCAGTTTGACTGGAACTGGCCCACCAAGATCAATCGCCTGCTCATCCAGAACCTATTTCACCTGGACTTCATCAAGCAGCATGCCAACGTCGTGTTCATCTCCGGCACCGGACTGGGCAAGAGCCATTTGATGACAGCCCTGGGGCACGCGGCGTGCCTGCGTGGCCACTCGGTGCTGTTCACCGGTGCCATCGACATCATCAACACGCTGGCCGCAGCCCAGGCCAGTGGCAGCATCAAGCGCGCGCTGCACCACTACATCAAACCCGAGGTACTGTGCATCGACGAATTGGGCTACCTGCCCATCGACAAGTTTGGCGCCGACTGTCTGTTCCAGATCATCAGCCACCGCT
>CAYHDD010000647.1:0-2377 GCA_964355195.1 uncultured Rhodoferax sp.
CCGCCATTGTTGAGTTCAGACAGAACAACCTTGCGGCGACAGTCCAGTCGGCACGGTTACTTCCCAGTTATCAGGCGCTGATCTTGAAAGTCGGGCAAACGGTCTCGGCCCAGCCTATCAATTATTTGCAAAACCTTGGTGGTGGAACTGATCCATTCCTGTATGAGCGGGTTCGCGGTGCCATCATCCTGAAGCCCGGTGTTGCCTACTGCCTACGCCGCTTCCAGCCCCTTGTTCAACAGTTGGCTCGTAGCCATTGGGTGGGCCATGTCAAACGCAACAAGCTGAATTTGCCCATGCTGGGTGAGGCCGACGATCTGGAATCGTTCCTGTTTGAAACGCCCCGGCAGGCGCTGACAATCATCTGCGCAGGACTGAAGCAATTAACCAGTAGCCACTGTTTCTACTGTGGCACCACAGTTCAAGAATCAGACGTTGATCACTTCGTGCCGTTTTCAATGTACCCACGGGACTTGATGCACAACTTTGTTCTGGCGCATCCGTCCTGTAACCGAAGCAAGTCAGACACACTGGCGGCGCTGCCGCACCTTGAGCGATGGCTGGAGTTCATCACCCGGCACGACGACGCCCTGACTCAGATTGGTGAAACGGCTGGGCGCATATCTGACCGATCATCCTGTCGCTCGGTGGCAAGGTGGGGCTATGCGAATGCAATGTCCAGCGGTGGGCAGGCATGGCTCAAATCAAATACCTACGAGCCAGTTGATCAAGCCTATTTGGACTGCTTGGAATGACTCCATGTAGACGTGGTCTATTAGGCTCGTATCGGGCAAATATTGAGGCTTCCACACCTCATGTTCTCATCAATGCTACTTGCGCCCCTTGCCCTCTTCCGCCTTCTTGCGCAAAAACGACGGCATCGCCGAATGTGTCTCATCCATTGAATACTCGACCTCGTGCCGGGCGCTCAGTCGACTCGACATCTTCCGCTGTGAAAACATCACTTCCTTGGACATCATCTCGGCATCATGCTCAGCCAACATGCGCAGTCGGGCGAGTTTGTCTTTAAGCCAGGGGTGCTGCCCAAAACGACGTTCCAACTCGTCAAGCATGGCCTGCACGCCTCGTGCATCACCCCGGCGCGCAAGCTCCCGAAGTGCCTGGCTTGCCATGCCAAATTCAAATTCCCGCAAACGGCTCGCGACATATTCGTCCGCTGGAGCAGCATCAAAGCCGGTCTGATCGAGTGCAGGCAAACGCAACATGCTGGCCTGCGCCGTAACGGTTTGACCGTCCAGCGTGCGGGCGCTTAGCGTCGCTGCCAACAGGTCACGCATGTCGTCCACCACACTCGGACTGATGTGCAGGCGTAGCATCAGAGAAGCTTGGGAGCCCCAAGCCAGATCACTCAGGCGGTAGCTGCCATCGGCGTTTTGCTGGACCAACCCGACGGTCTCGATGATGACACCGGCAGCCGGAATCAGCTTGATGTCGAGTTGGCGCAAGCACAAGGCTTGCAGCAGCGAGAACTCTTCATCAAAGCTGTCATTGAGGTCGCTAGCCGTTTGACCGTAATACTGCTGGCCTCCACCGGCGCGGGCCATGGCAATCATCAGGTCTTCGTTGAAACTGCGTCCCAGACCGACAGTGGTGGTGCTGACCCCCTTGGCCAGCCATTCCTGGCAGTGCTTCGTAATGGCATCAACTTCCTGCAGGCCGCGATTTGCCTGTCCGTCTGAGAGCAGCAAGACCCGCGAGATGCTCTGTTTCACGCCGCCTTCAAGTTGCTTTGCCCCCTCTTCCCAACCTGCAAAAAGGTCGGTACAGCCGCCGCTCTCCACATGTGCGACTGCTTGATGGATTACCTGGGCCGAGACCATCGGTGTCAATGGCACCAACGTATTGACCGTGTCGTCATAGATCACCAAGGCCATCTGATCGATCGTCGTCATCCGGTCAGCAATGTGCGTGACACATTTCAGAGCCTCAATCAGGGGCTGGCCGTCCATGCTGCCAGACCGATCCACCACCAGCGCCAGCCGCTTTGGGGTGACTTTATGCTGGCTCTCACCTGGTTGGTCGGGGGCTTGCACGCGCACCAGGACTTCAAGAACACCGCCGGCGGCGGGGATGGCTGACTTGCTCGGCGTCAGCAGAATTGTGGGCTGGACCATGATGTTTCCCTTTGGGTTAAGTGAATTAAGTAGTGGGTTTGACGTGATGGACGCGCTACTCATCAGGGTCATTGAATACAGCGCCGATTCCGGTCGATGTATTGCCCATGCGCACGCTGCCGTCAGAGCTGAATGCACCCATCTTGGTGAAAAAACTACCGTCACTACCATAGGTGTTGTCACCGAATCTGGTGTAGGTCGTGCCATTCGAGCTGACGCTGATGCTGTCGCTCACATGGGTA
>CAYHDD010000648.1:0-2372 GCA_964355195.1 uncultured Rhodoferax sp.
GACCGGCCACCCAAGACGGTGAACATCCATATCACCTACCCCAACTCCTGCTCGCTCAAGTACGACGAACTGGGCCTGAAGCTGCGCGACATGCTCAGTGCATCGGGTATTGAACCGCGCGAGCCTGAAGAGGTGGCCACAGCGGATGCAGCCCCGACTGTGGCACCTGCAACGGTGGAATGACTCCCGAAGCCGCCTTGATCGAGTTGCTGGGCCGCGTAGGCGCGCGCCTTGGCGAGTCCGTCACGGTCAGCACGGAAGAGCTTAGCCAGTGGCCCGCAGCGGCAGTGTCCGCCCTGAAGTCACAAGGTCTGCTGTTGAAAGCCCGCCCCGCCAAAAGCGTAATTTGCGACGGGTGCGAACAGGATTGCAGCATGCCCGTGCAAACAGTGACCCGCGCGAACGGATCGGTCACGTCCTTCGTGGTGTGTGACAAGCGCAGTGACATCAACCGCGTGCCCATCCCAGGCGCACGGCTGGCCCAATGGCGCTGTGATGCCCAAGCGGTGTGCGGGTTTGTTGCCGCCAGTCTCAGTCTGGTGCAAACCACCGTACAACCTTCTGATGTCGGTTTGCTGCCCATTGGCATGGCGCGAGGGAACAAGCGCACCCAGATGCTGTGCCTGCGCGTCCACGGGCATTTGGCGCTGGTAGTGGGTGCGGTTGCAATGCCGCTGGCGGATGTCATCGGCTTTGAGAATGGCGGGTTCACGCTGGACCATGCTGTGATTCACCAAATGGTGGACGCAGCCACCACCGCTGACCCGCGCCACACACCCAGCGCGGCCAAGCGCGAGGCGGCGAAGCTCGACACCCAAACCAGGTATGCGAGCTGGCAAAAGGCGTACAAAGCTTTGCGCAAGAAACGTCCGAATGAATCGGACGTTTGGTATTCGCAGCAAATCGCCAAGACCCCAATTGCGCAAGGCCGCGACGCCAGCACCATCAAAAAGAACATGCTGGCCTGAGCGCCAGCAGGTCAGCCACCTGCCATCAAAGCGGGCTGGCAGCCCCCAAATCGGTAAAGTTGTTGATCTTCACCGACCCGTCGGGGAACCGTGCAATCACATCCAGTTCACCGCCCATGGCCTCGATGTGGCTGCGCAGGGTGGACAGGTACATGTCGGTTCGCTTTTCGATCTTGGCAATCGATGGCTGCTGCACATGCAGCACTTCGGCCAACATCTTTTGCGACAGGCCACGGGCTTGGCGCAGTTCGTTGAGCGGCATTTCAGCCAACATCTGCCGGGCCATGCCATCCGCCTTCTCGCGTGCGGCCTGGCTCATGCCTGCGCGCAGTTCTGTAAATTTCTTAGCCATCTATTGCTCCTTCACGTCGAAGTTGAACCAGGTGCTGGTCGTATAGCCGGTCGGCAATCGGCACATTCACGTCATACCAGCGGTCGTCGCCAGTCTTGTCGCCGCCAATCAAAAGAATCGCCATTCGGCGCGGATCGAATGCGTACAGCGTGCGAAATGGTCGCCCGCCATGCTGGGTGCGCAGTTCGCGCATGTGCCCATGCTTGGAGCCATGGATGCCGCTGCTGTGCGGGTGCCCCAACGCTGGCCCCCGCGCTTCCAGCAACTGCACAGAGGCAGCCAATGAAACTTGCTCGTCTTCCGTCAGGCTGGCCCACCAGTCACCAAATTCGTCTGTGTATTCAACATCCCAAGTCATGCGCAAATATAGCCTCCGTGGAATATTCCGTCAAGAGCATGTTTAGGGCTCATGAACCAATTGACCTGAAATAGTTGGGCGGAAAGTTTTCGCCCAACTTTTACGCCTGACAACGCGCCGTTTCGCGCTGCATTGTTCCAGTCAGTTCGCCGCCTTTCCCCTCTGAAACAGGACTCCCAGTACGCCGCCGCGTGGGCCTTTTATCGCCCAAAACGCCCAAACAAACTTGCGTCTGAGTTCATTCCATACCCGTCAAAGAGGACCCAACATGACGACCACCATCCTGCGTATCCCTGCCGCCAAAACCCAATCGGGCTACTCCCGCTCCACCATCTACCTGCGCATTGCGCAAGGCTTGTGGACCAAACCCGTCAGCCTGGGGCCGCGCGCCGTCGGCTGGCCGTCCAATGAGATCGAGGCGCTGAATGCCGCGCGCATCTCGGGCAAGACAGATACCCAAATCCGCGAATTGGTCGAGACGCTGCATACCAAGCGCAAAGAGCTGATGGCAGCTTGGGGGCTGTAGCCATGAAAACTGCTCTACATACCCTCGCCTATTGGCTGGTCCAGTCCGCGCCTTATGCCGTTGCCATCCTTTTGGGTGTTGTATTGAAAGGGTGTGTATGAACGACCTTACCGAAAATCTCGCAACCCCAGACAACTCTCGCAACTGCGAAGAGCCGCCCAAACTGCC
>CAYHDD010000649.1:0-2372 GCA_964355195.1 uncultured Rhodoferax sp.
GTAGACATCAGGCGCACCCACGGCGGCGCAATGCTGCACGGCCGGATGCGCTGCCATGGCGTCTTCAATCTGCTTCGGGTCAATGTTGTGCCCGCCACGAATGATCAGGTCTTTGGAACGACCACTCAAGTGCAGTCGGCCCTGCTCGTCGATCCACCCGAGATCGCCGGTGACGAGCCAGCCATCTGCCGTGAAGGCCTGGGCGTTGTCCCGGGCATCGACAAAGCCCGAAAAGAGGTTGGGCGACTTGAAGGTCACCATGCCCGCTTCACCGAGCGCCAGTTCCTGCGGGGTCGGGTTGCCAGACTCATCCAGCGCCACCACACGCAGTTCCGTATGCGGCAGCCTGAAGCCCACGCAGCCGGCCGGCCCGACGACGCCGGGTGGCGTGACGGTCGAAATACCGGCCATTTCGGTCATGCCAAAACTCTCATGCACATGCAGACCGAACAAGGCCTCAAAGCGTGCCGCAAGCTCGGGCGAAACCGGCGCCGCGCCGGTGCGGCAATAGCGCAGCGAGGAAATATCCGCGGTGCCGACCGGCACACTGACCAGGGCCGCCAGCACCGTGGGCACAGCCGAGATCACGCTGGCGCGGTGGCGTTCCACCAGGCGCCAGTAGTTGCTGATCACCTGGCGGTTGCGAAACAGGGAAGTTGTCGGGATCACGACCTCGGAGCCGGCCGCAAACGAGGTCAGCGCACCCGGCAGGACACCGGCCACATGGAAGAGGGGGGAGCCGTTGATCACCACGTCCGAGGCCAGAGTACCCTGCATCTGGACGCAGGCCCAGGCCGTGAAGACTTGCGCTCCATGGCTGTGACGCGCCAACTTGGGCGCACCGGTGGTGCCGCCGGTGTGGAAGTAGGCGGCGATGTCGCTCGCAGCAATCTCACGGCCACTGACCAGATGGTCATCGACTTCGCGGCGACGCAGCGCGTCAAAGTCCAGCACGCCATCGGGCAAGTCGGGTACCCTCAATCCACCGGTCGGCGCCACACGCAGCGTCGCCGTGAGCGTCGGCACCTGTGTGCGGATGCGCAGCGCCTTCGACCAGATGCCCAGTTCATCGTCCGTACCCCAGGCGAACAGCACTTTGGCCTTGCCGGCGTTGAGCAGGGAGACCAGCTTCTCTTCGCTGAGCATAGGATTGAGCGGCTGCACAATGCCGGCCGCCTCACCGCCCCAAAGCGCCAGGTGATAGTCCAGGCAGCCCGGCAACAGCACTGCAACGGCATCGCCAGGCTGCACACCGAGCCGAAACAACAGGTTCGCCGTCTGGTGAATACCGGCCAGCAACTCGGCATAGGACCAGCGCTCGACCACGTCGTCGGGGTCGGCCGAGCGCAGAAAGCTCAACGCAGTCTTGTCGCCAAAAGCCTGCGCGGCGCGGTAAAAAATGTCGTAGGTGCTGCGCTCGGTGAACGCCTGCGCCAGCGGCGTCTGCTCAAGACGCCGGACATCGGCTTCACTGCGGACCGGAAAGGATTGAACGAAGGGCATGTGCGCCATGGTAGCCGCAACTGCTGCGGTGGCCGCCGCATTGGTCATGGCTATCAATTCAGGATTCCTGAAATATATTTTATAAAGTATATACTTCACAGGATGAACGGCAAACAGATCATCAAGCTTCTGCTGGCACATGGATTTGTGGAACTGCGGGTGACGGGCAGCCACCACATCCTTGGCAATGGCACCAGCAAGGTGACCGTACCGGTGCACGGTACGGCGGATGTGAAGACCGAAACCTTCAAAAGTATTGAAAAACAGTCAGGAGTGAAACTCAAATGAGCATCGTCAGATACGCCGCCGTGTTGGAGGCTCAGCCCGAAGGCGGCTTCACCGTCACCTTCCCCGACATTCCCGAAGCCATCACCGAGGGCGATACGCGCGAGGAAGCACTGTTTCATGCCTCCGATGTGCTGACCCTGTGCCTGGATGAGCGCATCGAGTCCGGCGATGCGCTACCCGTTGCCAGTAAGGTGAAGGGCGGCGTATGGATAGAACCCGCCGCTGCCATTCAGGCCGCCATGGCGGTGCGCACTGCACGCCTGGCGCAGGGTCGCACGCTGGCTGAATTGGCGCGTTCGCTGGGCACATCGTGGGCAGCAGCACAAAAGCTGGAAAGCCCGCGCGCCAACCCCACCATCAAGCAGCTTGAACGCACGGCTGCTGCACTGGGCAAGCGCCTGGTGTTGAGTGTGGAATAGTTGGTCTGTTCCCGGCGTGCTGCAACGCCACTCGGTAACCGGACTGGCATCGCGTTGCACTTGGGCTCTCTCAAAACAATTTCTACGACAGGGGTTGACACAGGATGTCTCATGCGCTTTCAGCTTGGAATACGCAAAACCATTTCCGCGCGATGGCTGCCA
>CAYHDD010000650.1:0-2369 GCA_964355195.1 uncultured Rhodoferax sp.
TGGCAAGAAGCACCTGGTGACGAACCAGGCCTGCTTCGGTTGCACCATTGCCTGTGGCCGCGTCAGCAAGATGGACGAGGGTCACTTCACGATCGTGAACAAACCGCAGTACCGCGGCGCCAACGGCGGACTCGAATACGAAGCCGCTTGGGCGCTCGGCGCTGCCAATGGGGTCAATGATCTGGAAGCGCTGCAATACGCCAACCTGCTGTGCAATGAAGAAGGCATCGACCCGGTCAGTTTCGGCGCAACGGTGGGCGCAGTGATGGAGCTCTACGACATGGGTGTGCTCACCAAGGAGCAGATCGGCATCGACGCCAAGTTCGGGTCCGCCGAGACGCTCGCGTTTCTGGCTGAGGAGACCGTCAACGGGCGCGGCTTCGGCAAGGAGATCGGGCAGGGTTCCAAGCGCCTGACCGCCAAGTACGGCCATCCTGAACTCAGCATGAGCTCCAAGGGCCAGGAATTTCCGGCCTACGACGGACGCGCCATTCAGGGAATCGGCCTGGCCTACGCCACCTCGAACCGGGGCGGCTGTCACCTGCGCGGCTACACCATCGCCTCCGAGGTGTTTGGCATTCCGGTCAAGACTGACCCGACCGAGCACGAAGGCAAGCCTGATCTGGTCAAGGCTTTCCAGGACGCCACGGCTGCCTTTGACTCCTCGGGTTTGTGCATCTTCACGACCTTCGCCTGGAGCTTGCCGGATCTGGCGGCGCAACTCGCACCGGCCTGTGACGACGGCTTCACTACGGAAGAACTGGCCAAGATCGGCGAGCGCATCTGGAACATGGAGCGCGAGTTCAACAACCGCGCCGGTTTCACTGCCCAGGACGACAGCCTGCCGGCTCGCCTGCTCAATGAGCCCTGCAAGACGGGCGGCTCCAAGGGCAAGGTCAGCATGCTCGCCGAGATGCTGCCGAAGTACTACAGCGCGCGTGGCTGGGACGCCGAGGGTCGCCCGACGGCAGACACCAGGGCGCGGCTCGGACTGGAATGACCCATCACCTCATTCTCGGCGCCGGCCCGGCCGGTGTCATCGCCGCTGAGACCATTCGCAAGCACGCCGCCGCGGACAGCATCACCATCGTCGGTGATGAGCCCGAAGCGCCGTACTCGCGCATGGCCATCCCTTACCTTTTGATGGGCAACATCGACGAACGCGGCACCTATCTGCGCAAGAGTGAAAACCATTTTGCAGATTTGAGCGTGGCGCTGCGGCAAGGGCGTGCGCAGCAGGTCGATAGCGACAAGAAGACCGTCAGGCTGGACAACGGCGATGTGCTCAGTTTCGATACCCTGCTGGTGGCCACGGGTTCGCATCCGCTACGCCCACCGATACCGGGCATAGACAGCGCTGGAGTGCACAGTTGCTGGACTCTGGCTGATGCCCGAGCGATCATGGCGCTGGCCCAACCGGGTGCGCGCGTGCTGCAACTCGGTGCCGGCTTTATTGGTTGCATCATCATGGAAGCGCTGGCAGCGCGCGGCGTGCACTTGAGCGTGGTCGAGATGGGCGACCGCATGGTGCCGCGCATGATGGGTCCGACGGCCGGCGGCATGATTCGCGATTGGTGCTCGGCACGAGGTGTCGCAGTCTTCACCGCTACCCGGGTTGAGGCTATCGAGGCAGGCGCACCCTTGCAGGTGCGACTGAGCAACGGCCAGACGCTGGCAGCGGATCTGGTGATCAGCGCGGCCGGCGTGCGACCGGCGATTGGTTTTCTGGAGAATTCCGGCATCACCTGCTTGCTGGGTGTACTGACCGATCAGCACCTTCAGACCAATGTGCCGGGCATCTATGCGGCCGGCGACTGCGCTGAAGCCTTCGACAAGGTGTCAGGCAAGACAATCGTCAGCGCGATCCAGCCCAATGCTGCTGAACAGGCGCGCGTGGCGGCCCTCAACATGGTGGCTTTTGCGCGTGGTCAGGCGGGTGCTGCCGAGCTCAAGGGCGTCACTCAGATCAACGTTCTCGACACCTTGGGCATGATTTCGGCGAGCTTTGGCGAATGGCAGGGCGTAGCGGGTGGCGAACATGTTGAACTGACCGACAAGGCCGCAGGGCGACATCTGAGTCTGCAGTTCAAGGACGACGTACTGGTCGGTTGCAACTCGGTCGGCTGGACCGAGCACGTTGGCGTCATGCGCGGGCTGGTTGAAGGGCAGGTCAGGCTGGGCGCCTGGAAAGAGGTTCTTCTGACCGACCCAACCCGTCTCATGGAAGCCTATCTGGCCAGCGCCCAAGCGCAAGACCTCTGGTCTGGTGCGCAGGATCAGCGACGTCGCTAGAAGAATGGGGGCAGAATGGGGGGCAGATCCCAATTCGGGGCAGGGCCTTCGTACGGGCCAGTTACGTCTCACCGATT
>CAYHDD010000651.1:0-2367 GCA_964355195.1 uncultured Rhodoferax sp.
CGTGCCAATGGTCTGATGCTTGCAGAGCACACCGGGGCGAATCGCCACGTTGTCGAACTGTTCGCATACTTTCATGACTCGCGGCGCGTGAATGAGGGGATTGATCAGGGGCATGGATGGCGCGGATCGGTCCTGGCTGGACAACTCAGGGGTCGGTTCTTTGACGCATCGGACGCTGAAATGGCGCTGCTCCATCATGCTTGCGCGTATCACAGTGACGGCATCAACACCGGCGAACCGACGGTGCTGACTTGCTGGGACGCAGACCGACTCGACTTGGGGCGGGTCGGCATTACGACAGACCCAAAATACCTTGGCACCATTGCCGCGAGAGAAGAATCTTACCTGCGCATAGATCATACGAGAGCCGTCGCTTGGGTCGATAGAGAGAAACGAAGGTCGGTCAACGGATGCGGCGCCAACGCATTCGGTCAGGCTTCCAGTTCATCGGTTCACCCATTGTCCTAGCATTTCTGACGATGGTGTCATGGAGTGATCCTGCCCGCCATCAAAAGCGGATGCATTCACTGCAATTAATCACAGCCTAACAGGCTCATGCCGTGACCGTCGATGGGTTCAAACTCCTTCCGAACTTGATTTGAAGTCATCAATCCAACAAAGGTCACACATGAGCTTCTGGAACATATTCGGCCGGGTTGCCGTCAGCGATGAGGGCGAAACCATTACCCGCATTAGCGACAACATTAGCGTCAGCTCAAACGGCACAACCTACACCCGGATGGGTGTCAACACCGTCGGCAGCGATGGCAAATGTTTTACCAAGTTGGGTGCATTCAGCTCGGACGGCAGTGTGCGTGGTGACAACACAGCGACCGGAACCGGCGCAGTTTTCAATGACCCTGACGATTAGTGCGTGCATCAAGTCAACCCCAATATTTCAACCACTTAAGCAAAAGGAACAAACCATGGTCGAGCCCACAATTCTGATAACACCGAGCAAGTCAGTCATCCCCGCTGCAGGCGGCATTCTTCAAGTCATGGTTCGCGTGCAGGCACCTGACCAACCTAGTGAGAGCCAACACAAGATCACCGCCAAACGCCTGTCGCTGGTAGTTGACCGTTCCGGCAGCATGAGTGGTCAACCACTGAACGAGGCACTCAAATGCGTGACCCACATTGCTGACCGGATGACCGCGGCCGATCAAATGGCCGTGGTGGTGTACGACGACACAGTCAATACTTTGGTACCGCTGGCGCCGATGATGTCGGCCCAAGCCATCCGTCATGCCATTGAGAGTGTTGTAAGCGGTGGATGCACCGACCTCTTCGCTGGATGGGAGGAGGGTGCCAAGCAACTCGAGGGCGGTGTGAAAGAGAGTATTTCGCGGATCTTGTTGCTCTCAGACGGACAGGCGAATCGCGGCCTGCAGGAAGTTGATGCTATCGTCAAGTATTGCCAGGAATGGTTGGCCAAGGGGGTGAGCACGACCACGGTGGGTCTGGGGAGCAGCTTTAACGAAGACCTCATGATTGCCATGGCCCGCGCGGGTGGCGGACAGCAATATTACGGGCAAACGGCAAGTGATCTCTATGATAGTTTTGATGAAGAGTTCTCGCTGCTGCAGGCCCTGTGCCTGCGGCAACTCGACATCAAGTTGATTCCAGCCACCGGCGTCATCATCGAAACGGTTGGCCTGGTGCAGCAAAACGCCGACGGCAGTTACCGCCTGAGTGATCTGGCGTGGGGTTCCCAGGCCTCGCTGATGCTGCGCCTGCACATCAGCCCGAGTGCGGTAACCGATGTACGTGACCTGCTGGCAGTGACACTAAGCGCTCGCACGCTGGAGGGGCAAACCGTCGCAGCGCAGGCAAGCATGTTGCGCTTGCCTGCGGTCGATCAGGCGACATTTGACGCCGCACCGAGTGACGAATATGTGGCAAGTCGGTTGCAGGAACTGGAATTTGCCACAGCAAGTCAGGCGCTACGAGAGTTGGCGCGCCGGGGTGATGCCCGAGGCGTTCAGGCCATGCTGGACGAGTTGGAAGGTCGTTTTGGTCATCACCCGTGGCTCAAGGACAAGCTCTCTCGCTTGCGCATTCTGGCTGAGCAGGACGCAGAAATGATGTCCAAGGAGGTGGTGTTCTCGCAGAGAAAAATGTCGAGTCGACTTAACGCCAGACATGAGGTCTCCTATTCGATAGATGAGACAAGTTTGCCCATACCGTCGTTTCTGCGCAAGAAAGCCGAAGAGGGCAAGGGGCGACGGCAGAAATGACCCCGATATCCCCCAAATGGGGGATACCCAGCGCACAGGTCTCGGATTAGTATCAAAGAGGTCATGCCGCTGGCCTATGATGTGCAAAGCCAAAAGTAATGAAGGGCCCCATGAGCGAGGTAGTTCGGCT
>CAYHDD010000652.1:0-2364 GCA_964355195.1 uncultured Rhodoferax sp.
GGCGACGTCGCGTCGTGATCTGAAAGAGCGCCTGGCAAAGATCATCGTCGGCTACACGCGCGACCTGCAACCCATCCGCGCCTCTGACCTGCAAGCGCAGGGGGCGATGGCGGCCCTGTTGAAGGACGCCATCAAACCGAATCTGGTGCAAACGCTGGAGAACAACCCGGCCATCATCCATGGCGGTCCGTTTGCCAATATTGCGCATGGTTGCAATTCTGTGACCGCCACCCAGGCGGCCCTCAAGCTCGGTGAGTACGTCATCACCGAAGCCGGGTTCGGCGCTGATCTGGGCGCTGAAAAGTTTATCGACATCAAGTGTCGCAAGTCGGGCCTGCGTCCCGATGCCGTAGTAATCGTTGCCACGCTGCGAGCGCTCAAATACCACGGCGGCGTTGAGTTGACCGACCTCACGACGCCAAATCTGATTGCGCTCGAAAAGGGCTTGCCCAACCTGGAGCGGCATGTCGAAAACATTCGTCAGCGCTTCGGTTTGCCTTGTGTCGTGGCGCTCAACCATTTCACCGCCGACACCGACGAAGAACTGGCTCTGTTGCGCCGTCACATGGACCGCCAGGGTGTGCAGGTGGTGGTATCGCGCCACTGGGCGCAGGGCTCGGCTGGCGCCGTTGAACTGGCCCACGCGGTGGTCAAACTGTCTGAGTCTGGCACGGCACACCTGCGCTTCATCTACGAGGACGAAGACACGCTCTGGAACAAGATGAAAGCGATCGCCACCAAGGTTTACGGCGCCAGTGACATCTCGGCTGACTCCGCCGTGCGCGCAAAGATTGCCAAGCTCCAGCAAGACGGCTACGGCCGCTATCCGGTGTGCGTTGCCAAGACACAGTACTCGTTCTCGACCGATCCCAAATTGCGTGGCGCGCCCCTGAACCACATGGTCAATGTTCGAGAGGTACGCCTGGCCGCGGGGGCCGAGTTTGTGGTCATGATTTGCGGCGATATCATGACCATGCCGGGCTTGCCCAAGGTACCCGCCTCAACGCGTATCGACATTGACGACGATGGCAAGATTTCGGGGCTTTTCTAGCCGCAAGAGGGACGCAGGTGCGCCTGACTGCGCTCCGATCTCGGCATAAGCGGGGGGCATGGTTCCACAGGGGCAGGCACGCGTGGGCCGGTCAGGTCATGCGGCAGATCTGCTGCGCCAGCGCGGGTGCGATGACCGTTGGCTGCTTTGTCCAGGAGAAGTGGTCAAACTCCAGGTCGCCCGTTTCTGCTTTGCTCCAATTCCAGTGGACCGAGCGCGTGGCGGGCACTTTGCCGAGCAGCGCTTGTGTCGCTGCAAGTGGTGACCAGAGGTCTGCCTTGAAGTTCAGGGCCAATACTGGCAACTTCAGGGCGCGCATGGCGCCTTCGTAGTTCAGGCTGGTGCCGCGCGGCTGGTACTTTCCGCTGCGGGCCACATGACTCCAGTCGCGCATGACGCTGCTCGCCTCGCGTGCTGCAAAGCCCAGGCGTTTACCCGGAAAATGGCCCAGCAAGGCGCCGGTGATGCGCGAGATCAGGGCCAGCGTACGCACGCGCCAGCGAAAGGCTGGCGAATAGCAAGGCAGGTGGACGGTGCCGCTGGCGACGAGTAAGACACCGCTGACTTCTGCCGGATTCGCGGCCGCGCCCAGCAGGCTCAGTTGACCACCCAGGCTGTGACCGCCGAGCCAGATGGGGGTGTCTGGGTAACGCTCGCGCAGTGCCGCCAGCAACGCCGCCAGGTCGTGCTCGACCAGATGGCGGTAACCCCAGTCACAGCTTCGCCCAGCCTGCATCGAACTGCTGCCGATGCCGCGCCAGTCGGCGGTGCAAACCTGCACGCCGTGCAGAGCCATCTCACGCGCAAAGCGCCCGTAGACGCGGGCCGGTGACCCCATGGCCGAAAGAAAGATCAGCAGGGGTGAGTGGGCGTCATCACTGGCGTGCAGCTTGGCCTCGAACCGGTGCTGGTCGCAAGAGGTGATCGTCAGTTGCTGAATTTCTGCCATATGCTGTGTCGGGGAGTCGGAGGGACCGAACATCAGAGGCACTGAGTATTGCATGTCAGGTGCCCCTGACGGTGCCGGCGTGTGCTCGATAATTCGCACAATAGAAGGAGTTGATATGCCGATTTTTGAGTACGCCTGCGGTGAGTGTGGTCATAAGTTCGAGGCGCTGGTGCGTTCCGACCGGCCGGCGCAATGCCCCAACTGTGAGTCCACGGAACTGAACAAGCTGCTGTCGGTGTTTGCCACCACGGCGTCAAGTGCCGCTGCGGCGCAGATGCCGAGCGGCGGCGGTTCGTGCGAATACCGGGAAAATCCGGGCGGCTGTGCCAGGCACTGAACGTTTGCAATGCTTTGTGGGACAGAT
>CAYHDD010000653.1:0-2359 GCA_964355195.1 uncultured Rhodoferax sp.
ACACCAACATCAGTGAATTCGGCGCTGCCGCCTATTTCCCCTTCATGTCCCGCCGCCAAGGCATTGTGCATGTCATCGGGCCGGAGAACGGTGCGACGTTGCCGGGCATGACGGTCGTCTGCGGTGACTCGCACACTTCCACCCACGGTGCCTTCGGCGCCCTGGCGCATGGCATCGGCACGAGCGAGGTAGAACACGTCCTGGCAACCCAGACCCTGATGGCCAAGAAAGCGAAGAACCTGCTGATCCGGGTGGATGGTGCCCTGGCCCCGGGCTGCAGCGGTAAAGACATCGTGCTGGCGGTGATTGGCAAGATTGGAACAGCTGGTGGCACCGGTTACACCATCGAATTTGGTGGCCCGGCGATTCAGGCCTTGAGCATGGAAGGCCGCATGACCGTCTGCAATATGGCGATTGAGGCTGGCGCACGCGCAGGGCTTGTTGGGGTTGATGAAAAGACCATCGCCTACATCAAAGGGCGTCCAATGGCGCCTGGGCACAACACGGACCGCGAACCGGCTGCAAGTGTCGAGTGGGAGCAGGCCGTCGCCTATTGGAAAACGCTGCACAGTGATGCAAACGCTACTTTCGATGCGCTTGTCGTCGTCGATGCGGTGGAAATCGTCCCTCAAGTCACCTGGGGCACGTCACCCGAAATGGTGCTCGGTATTGATGGCCATGTTCCAGACCCCGACAAGGAAAAGGACGCGAGCAAACGCGATGCCACAGAGCGAGCTCTGAAGTACATGGGGCTGACCCCGGGCAAGGCTTTGAATGATCTCTTCGTTGACAAGGTCTTCATCGGCTCCTGCACCAACAGCCGCATTGAAGACATTCGCGAGGCGGCAGCCGTGGTGAAGAAGCTTGGACGCAAGGTCGCCAAGAACATCAAACAGGCGTTGGTCGTGCCGGGCTCCGGCTTGGTCAAGGCGCAGGCGGAAAGCGAAGGCCTGCACGAGGTATTCACGGCAGCCGGTTTCGAATGGCGTGAACCCGGTTGCTCCATGTGCCTGGCCATGAATGCAGACCGACTAGATCCCGGTGAACGTTGCGCGTCCACCAGCAACCGCAATTTTGAGGGGCGCCAGGGCGCCGGCGGGCGTACCCATCTGGTCAGTCCGGCAATGGCCGCTGCGGCCGCGATCCACGGTCATTTCGTGGACGTCAGGAAGTTTGCTTAAACGCTAGAGCACGCAAAGAACCCATGAACAAGTTCATCCAGCACAAAGGTTTGGTCGCCCCCATCGACAGAGAAAATGTTGATACCGACGCCATCATTCCAAAGCAATTCCTGAAGTCCATACGAAAGACCGGGTTCGGTCAGAATCTGTTTGACGAGTGGCGCTATCTCGATCCAGGCTTTCCGGGGCAGGATCCGAACAGTCGGCACCCCAACCCTGACTTTGTACTCAATCAACCGCGCTACGCAGGCGCATCGATCCTGCTGGCGCGCCGCAACTTTGGCTGTGGCTCGTCACGCGAGCACGCTCCGTGGGCACTCGAACAATACGGATTTTGCGCCATTATTGCGCCGAGCTACGCCGACATCTTCTTCAACAACAGCTTCAAGAACGGCCTGCTGCCCATCGTACTGAGCGACGCAAGAATCAATCAGTTGTTTGCCGAGACCGCAGCTTTCCCGGGCTATTCTCTGCGGATCGATCTTGAACGCCAAGTGATCGTCAAACCCGACTCAGAGGAATTTGCGTTCGAGGTGCAGGCCTTCCGGAAATACTGCCTTCTCAATGGCTTCGACGACATCGGCCTGACGCTTCGTCACGCCGACAAGATCAGGGCATTTGAGGCGCAACGTCTGGCGCAAAAACCCTGGTTGGCGCGCACCCTGTTGACACACCCGTCCTAGACCCAATGAAAGACTTGGCATTCCCATGAAAATTGCAGTGTTACCCGGCGACGGCATCGGTACTGAAATTGTCGCCGAAGCGGTCAAGGTTTTGAAGGCGCTTGACCTCGGTTTGGAGATGGAATCGGCCCTCGTCGGTGGTGCGGCTTACGAAGCCTACGGTCACCCGCTACCAGAGGCCACCCTCCAGTTGGCAAGGCAGGCCGACGCCGTGCTGTTTGGCGCGGTTGGTGACTGGAAGTACGACAAGCTCGATCGTCCGCTGCGCCCTGAGCAAGCGATTCTTGGTCTGCGCAAGAGCCTCGGCCTGTTCGAGAACTTGCGCCCCGCGATCTGCCATAAAGAATTGGTCAATGCATCGAGCCTGAAGCCTGAACTAATCGCTGGTCTGGACATTCTGATCATTCGCGAACTGACCGGAGACATCTATTTTGGTCAACCCAGGGGACGACGGGTTGCAACCGACGGTCACTTTCCGGGCACGGAAGAAGCTTT
>CAYHDD010000654.1:0-2357 GCA_964355195.1 uncultured Rhodoferax sp.
CAGCATGGTCTGGGCGAAGGCCCTTTGACGTTCGGTCTGCGGACTGAACGGGTCCAGGAAACCCTTGTTTTCACCCGCCGTCATCAGGCGGCGTTCCACACCGAGTTTGTCCATCAATCCCGTGAACCCAAAACCATCCATCAGCACACCAATACTGCCCACAATGCTGGCTTTGTCGACAAAAATCTTGTCGGCCGCCACGGCAATGTAGTACGCCGCCGAAGCACATGACTCCTCGACCACGGCATAAACCGGCTTCTGGTACTTGGCTTTGAGGCGCCTGATTTCGTCATTGACGATGCCGGCCTGGACCGGACTGCCTCCCGGTGAGTTGATCAACAACACCACCGCCTGAGCCCCCTCGTCATCAAAAGCACTACGCAGGGCGGCGACGATCAGTTCGGCGCTGGCCTCGGCACCCGAGGCAATTTCGCCTTTGATCTCGACCATGGCCGTATGCGGGTGGCTGCCGTCCTTGGGCGGCCCGCCACGACTGACCAGGGTCCAGGCGACGACGATGAAGAACACCAGCCAGGCCAGCCGAATGAGATTTCGCCAGCGTCGCGCCAGGCGTTGCTCGGTCAGCGCGGCAAAAGCCAGTTTCTCCAGCATGGCACGCTCCCAGCCGGGGCTCGCGCCTGGATCAGCCTGTGCCGTGCGCGCGGACCCAGAAGTCATTGCTTCTGCGGCAACCGGTGGTAATTCCGGGGGTTGGGATTCGGTCATTTCAAGCTTCTGAAGGTTGCAGATGAGCAGCAGTATGCCAGTAGACCGTGCCGTGAAGCTCGCTGGTATCAACCTTGACGAGACCGCCGCGGCAAGGCCCGCTGCGGCAGGCGCCCGTCTGCGGCTGGTAAACGGCGCCGTGCGTAGCGCACATCAGCCATTGCCCGGTGTGGTCAAAGAACTGGTTCGGCTGATAGTCCATTTCCATCGGGACATGGGCGCAGCGGTTCAGGTAGGCGTAGGTTCGATCCCTAAAGCGTATGGCAAAGGCGCGACAAGCCCGGCGCTCGTAGACCACCTCAAAGGCGACCGCCGTGGCGCTGTTGACGAGCTCGGCCGAGTTGCAAAGTCGAATGCGCAGGATCGCGCTGCCAGGACTTTCCGGCTCAGCCATGGTTGATCAACCAGGCCTGAAGTTCAGACACGGAATGGGCCACAAACAAAGGCTGCAAGGCGTGAAACGCCTCGGGCTCGTGGGCGCCGTAACTGACAGCCACACTGGCGCAACCAGCGTTGCGCGCCATCTGCAAATCGTGCGTCGTATCGCCAACCATCAGGGTGCGCTGCGGACTGACGCCAAATTCGCTCATCAACTCCAGCAACATGCGCGGATGCGGCTTGCCGGCCGTCTCGTCGGCGGTGCGCGAGCCATCAAACAAGCCTTTGAGTTCGGCCGTCTGCAACGCATCATCGAGCCCATGCCGACTCTTGCCGGTTGCCACAGCCAAACAGTGCTGCCTTTGCCTTAGCTCAGTCAGGAGATCCAGCACCCCGTCGAACAAGCTGAGATCGTCTTTGCGGGCCAGGTAGTGGTGACGGTAGCGTGCACCGAGCTCTGGGTAGCGCTCCTTCGGCACATCCGGTGCAGCATGGGCCAGGGCCTGCATCAAACCCATGCCAATGACGTAAGAGGCATCCCGTTCGCTAGGCGAGGCGCCTCCCACATCAACGACCGCCTGTTGAATGCAGCGTGTGATCAGGGCCGTCGAGTCGAACAGCGTGCCATCCCAGTCAAAAGCGATCAAATCAAATTGGCGTGAACTCGGGCGATCAGGGCGTGGCATGGCTTGCAAAAGCCTCCAGGTCAGGGGGCAAAGGGGCGCTCAACTCAATGCGCTCACCGCTCGCCGGGTGTGTGAACTGCAAGCGCCAGGCGTGCAGGAACATGCGTTTCAAGGCGCCAGCACCGGTGCCGCGCAACAAGGCCTTGTTCAAGTCAAAATCGCCGTACTTGTCATCGCCCAGAATCGGAAAGCCTTCGCTCGCCAAATGAACCCGGATTTGATGCGTGCGCCCCGTCTTCAGGGTGATCTCCAACAGGCTGTAGCCCTCTGCGCTGAGCGCGCCCGTCCTGCCCGGTGGCGTTGACCATCGGACCTTGACCAGCGTCACCGAATGCATGCCGTCCGGGTCATCCCGAGCCACCACCTTGACCCGGCGTTCGCCGTCGGCCAGCAGGTACTTGTGCAACGCCTTGTCCAAGACCTTGTGATTGGCGGGCCAACGGCCTGACACCATGGCCAGATACTGCTTGCCAGTCTCGCGCTCGCGAAACTGGTCCTGCAAGTTCCTCAGCGCGCTGCGCTTCTTGGCAATCAGCAAGATGCCGCTGGTATCCCGGTCCAGGCGAT
>CAYHDD010000655.1:0-2356 GCA_964355195.1 uncultured Rhodoferax sp.
GAGTCTGAGCAACTCCTTAGGGTTGTTGGGCCGCAAGGTGGGCATGATGCGCCTATTTACCGATGAAGGGGACGCAATCCCTGTCACGGTAGTTGACGTATCAAACAACCGTGTTACCCAAGTCAAAACCCAAGAGAACGACGGCTATGTTGCCTTGCAGGTAACTTTTGGTGCGCGCAAAGCGTCTCGCGTCACCAAACCAGCAGCCGGTCATCTCGCAAAGGCCGGCGTTGAAGCCGGTGAAATCATCCAGGAATTCCGTTTGACCGCTGATGTGGCTGCGCAATACAAAGCGGGTGCTACTGTGCCTGTGGCGTCAGTGTTTGCCGTTGGCCAAAAGGTGGACGTGCAGGGCACCACCATCGGCAAGGGATTCGCTGGAACGATCAAACGCCATCACATGAGTTCACAGCGCGCATCGCACGGCAATAGCCGTTCGCACAACGTGCCTGGCTCGATCGGTATGGCGCAGGATCCGGGACGCGTGTTTCCTGGTAAGCGCATGACCGGCCATCTGGGTGATGACACCGTCACGACGCAAAACCTTGATGTGGTTCGTATCGACGAAGCACGCCAGCTCTTGATGATCAAGGGCGCGGTTCCTGGCTCAGCGGGTGGCTTTGTCACGGTTCGTCCGGCGATCAAAGTCAAGGCGACAAATAGTGCTACGAAAGGAGCGAACTGATGCAGCTCGAACTCCTCAATGACCAGGGCCAGGCAACGGCCAAGTTTGACGCGCCTGAAACCGTTTTTGGTCGCGCCTATAACGAAGACCTGGTGCACCAGGTGGTCGTGGCTTTCCAGGCCAATGCGCGTCAAGGTACGCGGGCCCAGAAGGACCGCGAACAGGTTCATCACTCGACCAAGAAGCCATTCAAACAAAAGGGTACCGGGCGTGCTCGTGCCGGTATGACTTCTTCGCCTTTGTGGCGCGGCGGTGGTCGGATATTCCCAAACATGCCTGACGAGAACTTTGCTCAAAAAATCAACAAGAAGATGTACCGTGCCGGCATGGCATCGATCTTGTCGCAGTTGGCGCGTGAGGGCCGCCTGGCTGTCGTTGATTCACTTAAGGTGGACTCACCCAAGACCAAGACTCTGGCCGCCAAGTTCAAAGCCATGAACCTGGAATCGGTTTTGGTTATCGCCGACGAAGTGGACGAAAACCTCTATCTGGCTTCGCGCAATCTGGTGAATGTGATGGTGGTGGAGCCCCGTTACGCCGATCCGCTGTCGCTGGTTCACTACCGCAAAGTGCTTGTCACCAAAGCGGCTATGGATCAACTCAAGGAGATGTTCGCATGAGCCACGGTCCAAATACTACCAAGTTTGAAGAAGGTCGCCTGATGCAGGTTCTGGTCGCTCCCATCGTGTCGGAAAAGGCAACGATGGTTGGTGAAAAGAGCAATGCCGTGACTTTCAAGGTGCTCCAAGACGCAACCAAGTACGAGATCAAGGCCGCTGTGGAATTGATGTTCAAGGTTGAGGTCAAGGGCGACTCGGTGGTCAACACCAAGGGCAAGACCAAGCGTTTCGGCAAGTCCATCGGTCGTCGCGACAATGTGCGCAAGGCCTATGTGATGCTGAAGCCCGGTCAAGAGCTAAACCTCGGCGGGGAGGCTGCGTAATCATGGCTGTCATCAAAATCAAACCAACTTCGCCAGGCCGTCGTGGCGTGGTCAAGATTTCGCGCGATCACTTACACAAGGGCGAGCCCTTTGCAGCCCTGCTGGAACCTCAGTTTCAGCATGCCGGACGCAACAACAACGGGCACATCACTACCCGCCACAAGGGTGGTGGTCACAAGCACCATTACCGCGTCGTCGATTTCCTGCGCAACAAAGATGCCATACCCGCCAAAGTAGAGCGCATCGAGTACGACCCTAACCGTTCGGCTCATATTGCGCTGGTGTGCTACGCCGATGGCGAGCGTCGTTACATCATCGCGCCGCGCGGCCTCGAGGTCGGCGCCTCGATCATGAGCGGTGCTGAAGCTCCAATTCGCGTCGGCAACACACTGCCTATCCGCAATATCCCGGTCGGATCGATCGTGCATTGCGTTGAAATGCAGGTAGGCAAGGGCGCGCAGACAGTGCGTTCTGCGGGTACCTCGGCGACTCTGCTGGCGCGTGAGGGCACTTACGCCCAAGTGCGGATGCGTTCCGGTGAGGTTCGCAAAATTCACGTTGACTGCCGCGCCACTCTGGGTCAGGTAGCTAACGAAGAGCACAGTCTGCGCCGACTAGGCAAAGCGGGTGTCAAGCGTTGGATGGGCATTCGTCCGACCGTTCGCGGTGTTGTGATGAACCCGGTGGATCACCCCCATGGCGGTGGTGAGGGCAAGACCGGCGAAGGC
>CAYHDD010000656.1:0-2353 GCA_964355195.1 uncultured Rhodoferax sp.
CCCGGAGGGCGTGGAGACCCAGGCACAGCGAGATTTCCTCTTGAGCCTGGGCTGTCACAACTTCCAGGGCGATCTGTTCGGCAAACCTCTGCCGATTGATGAGTTTGAGGCGTTCGTGACACGAGGCTCAGGCATCTTCTGAGACTGCTTTGGAGCGACCAGATCTAAAAGTCCCGGGGCGGGCAGGTGTCTTGACTGCCGTGCCGCCGCCGTGCACGGACAAACCCTAGCGGGACTTGCTCTCCTTAACCTCGACATCAATCACGTCGGCGTCGAGGTGTTGCCGGGTCGTCGGCTTCGACGGCGCACGGTAGAAGCGGTCCCAGACCGCCTGCCGGTCCACTTTGAAGGTCCAACGGGCCACCGGTTGGCCGGTCAGGAAAGACCAGAGGGCGCGCACAGACCACAGGGCCAGCAACACCAACGCAGCGAACAACAGGCTGAGCAGAAATACCAGACCGGCCAAGGCCAATACGATTCGCAACGCCACTCTGAACAGCGTGCTCACGAGGTGATTGAGCATAAAACTCCTTTGCAGCGCCTCAACTGCGGGCGGCATCGCAAAATTCAAGCGCGGCGCTCGCCGGGCAACCGGTCAGTCGGCGCCAGCGAGTCTCAATGCAACGGCACACCAGTCTTCGACTGCAACTCTTCGCGGGTCACGCCGGGCGCCAGTTCCACCAGTTTGAGGCCCTCGGGCGTGACGTCCATCACGGCCAGGTCGGTGATGACGCGGTTGACGACGCCGACGCCCGTCAGTGGCAGCGTGCACTTGGGCAAGATCTTCAGGTCGATGCTGCCGTCCTTTTTCCTCGCCACGTGCTCCATCAGCACCAGCACGCGCTTGACGCCACCGACCAAGTCCATGGCGCCGCCCATGCCCTTGACCATCTTGCCGGGAATCATCCAATTGGCCAAGTCGCCCCGCTCGCTCACCTGCATGGCACCCAGAATGCTCAGGTTGATCTTGCCGCCGCGAATCATGGCAAAGCTGTCGTGGCTGCCAAAAATGCTGGAACCGGCAATGGTGGTGACCGTCTGCTTACCGGCGTTAATGAGGTCGGCATCAACCTCTTCTTCGGTCGGAAATGGGCCAATGCCGAGCATGCCGTTTTCGCTTTGCAGCCAGACCTCGATGTCAGGGCGAACAAAGTTCGCCACCATGGTGGGCAAACCAATACCCAGGTTGACATAGAAACCGTCTTGCAATTCTTCGGCAGCCTTGGCCGCCATTTGATCGTGTGTCCAGGCCATGATCAGACTCCTGCTTTTGTTGTGAGGGTACGCTTTTCGATACGCTTTTCAGGCGTCGCGTTGAGCACAATGCGGTGCACGTAGATGCCCGGCAGGTGCACGGCATCGGGGTCGAAGCTGCCGGTTTCAACGATCTCTTCGACTTCCACGACGGTGATCTTGCCGGCCATGGCGACGGCCGGGTTGAAATTGCGCGCTGTGCGCCTGAAGATCAGGTTGCCGCTCTTGTCGGCCTTCCACGCTTTGACTAGTGAGACTTCGGGCATCAGCGCGTGCTCCAGAATGTATTGGTGGCCGTCGAATTGGCGCGTCTCCTTGCCTTCGGCGATCAGCGTGCCGACGCCGGTTCGCACGTAGAAGGCCGGGATTCCCGCGCCGCCCGCTCGTAACTTTTCGGCCAGCGTACCCTGCGGGGTGAACTCCAGTTGCAACTCACCGGCCAGAAACTGGCGCTCGAACTCTTTGTTTTCGCCAACATAGCTTGAGATCATCTTGACGATCTGGTGCGTGTCGAGCAACTTGCCCAAGCCAAAACCGTCGACCCCCGCATTGTTTGAAATCACGGTCAGATTGCGCACGCCACTAGCGCACAGTGCGTCGATCAATGCCTCGGGAATGCCGCACAGGCCAAAGCCACCAACCGCCAGCAATTGGCCGTCGCGGACGATGCCTTGCAGCGCCGCCGCCGCACTCGGATAGATTTTGTTCACTTGATGTTCTCCTTATAAATGATCACGAAGCAACAGCCGTACCATACTACCTATTCGACTACGTAGAATTTCGTAAGCCTCGGCCCCAACCCAACAGCACCGGTTTGTCCCAATGAACAGCATCGACATCGATTACCGCATCGCCTTCGACCTGGCGCCCGTCGGCCTGATTCTGTCACGCAACCGTTCGATCCTCGACTGCAACCAGCATGTCTGCGAGATGTTTGGCGCGTCGCGCGAGCTGCTGATCGGTGCGTCGTTGCAGCTCCTGTACCCGAGCGCCATCGAATTCGAGCGCACCGGTTTGCGCATCGCACCGATCCTTAACCGCAGCGGCACCTACGCCGATGACCGCATCATGAAACGCGCCAACGGCGAAACCTTCTGGT
>CAYHDD010000657.1:0-2342 GCA_964355195.1 uncultured Rhodoferax sp.
GTAATAGGGCTATTACAAAGACGCGCAACTATTTCATTTCTTAAACCGCGCTCTGACAGCGTCAGCAGCACCACTAATCTGTTGATCCAGCGCATCTAACTGACACGCTGATTTCAGCGTCTCAAGCACAGCGATAAGTTCCACGCCATTGCTGACTTCCACGCTGTTCTTCCCATTCGCCATGTCGATCGCCTTCAAGCGTAGTGAAACTGAATAAATTTGTGTAGTCCCGACCGAACGTCCGCTCTAACCAAACGCCAATGACTGCATAGGCGTAGGAGCCATCGATTGGCGTGGGGGTCTTGACCGACTGCAATGTGTCTGAAGCGGTAGTTCCCACCACCGTCGCAACAACTACCAGCCCACATCGAGCAATAACCCAAGGCGCGGGTGGGGTGGACGTTGGGCGCGATTTCAAAGAGCCCGTAGGGCGTATGAGCGCCCGGCGTCTACCTCACCCGCGCCGACCCAACTCTGATGCGGTCTCGAATTGAGGTGAGCCGAAGCCGGGTAAGCCAGCGCATTGAAGCCGTGCACGACCAACCGGCAAAACAGCGAGTTGTCGAGCGCTCTTGCGTCACAATGTGCCATCACCCCAACAACCCATCTGGTTGAGCCTATGACTTGCCTCGAAACTCGCTTGTCCAGCACGTCGCCCGACTTCTGCGCCAACCGCGACGCCATGCTCGCTCTGCTCGGGCGGGTGCGCCAGCTTGAAGAGCGCACCCGCGAGGCCTCGGCGGCGTCGCGCCAGCGCTTTGACAAGCGAGGGCAACTGCTGCCGCGCGAGCGCATTGCCTTGTTGCTGGACCCCGGCAGTCCGTTTCTTGAGCTGTGCACGCTGGCCGGCTACGGGCTGGATACACCCGATCTGGACAAGAGCGTGGCCGGCGCGGGTGTCATCGCCGGCATTGGCTGGGTCTCAGGCGTGCGCTGCATGATCAGCGCGTCCGACTCGGGCATTGATGCCGGTGCGCTCCAGCCGATGGGCCTGGACAAGGCGCTGCGCGTGCAGGAGCTGGCGCTGGAGAACAAGCTGCCCTTTGTGCAACTGGTGGAAAGCGCGGGCGCCAACCTGATGAGCTACCGGGTCGAGGAGTTTGTGCACGGCGGCAATCTGTTTCGCAACCTGGCGCGCCTGTCGGGCGCCGGCCTGCCGGTGGTCACCGTGACGCATGGCAGTTCCACCGCCGGTGGCGCCTACCAGACCGGATTGTCAGACTACATCATCATGGTGCGGGGTCGCTCGCGCGCTTTCCTGGCCGGCCCACCGCTGTTGATGGCCGCCACCGGCGAGGTTGCCAGCGAGGAAGAGCTGGGCGGCGCCGAGATGCACACCAGCATTTCGGGCCTGGGCGACTACCTGGCAGAGGACGACCGCGACGCCATCCGGCTGGCACGCGAGGTGCTGGCGCACATCGACTGGAATGCCAGCCTTCTCCGAGCCCCGGCGCGCAGCTTCAAGCCGCCGCGCCTGGACGCCGAAGACTTGCTGGGCATCATGCCGGCCGACCCCAAGCGTGCGGTCGATATGCGCGAGGTGATCGCGCGTATTGTTGATGACTCGGTGTTCCTGGAGTTCGGCGAACGCTACGGCAGCGCCACGGTCTGCGGCAACGCGCACCTGGAAGGCTACGCGCTGGGCATCATTACCAACAACGGCCCGATCGATGTGGCAGGTGCCAACAAGGCGACCCACTTCATCCAGGCTTGCTGCCAGGCACAAACGCCGATCCTCTACCTCAACAACACGACCGGCTTCATGGTCGGGCGGGCTTTCGAGGAGGCCGGCATGATCAAGCACGGCTCCAGGATGATTCAGGCTGTGACGCATGCCACGGTGCCGCAAATCACGCTCTTCTGCGGCGCATCGTACGGCGCCGGCAATTACGGCATGTGTGGCCGCGGCTTTCATCCGCGCTTCTGCTTTTCCTGGCCCAACGCCAGGACCGCTGTGATGGGCGGCGAGCAGGCGGCGCAGACGATGGCCATCGTGCAGGAACAAATCGCGCAGCGCAAGGGCGTGCCGGTGGACCGCGCCAAACTCGACGCGCTACAGGCGCGCATCATCGAGACCTTCGAGCGGCAGATGAGCGTGTTTGCCACCAGCGCGCGTCTGCTTGACGACGGTGTGGTCGACCCGCGGCAGACCCGCAGCGTGCTCGCCACGGTGTTGTCGGTGTGCCGCGAAGCCGCGCAGCGCAAGCCCCAGGCCATGCAATTCGCGGTGGCCCGACCATGAGCGCCGCGCCGGGCCGCCCCAAGCAAGCTCGTGCCCCCACGGGGCTGAGCGCCGCGCCGGGCCGCCCCAAGCAAGCTCGCACCGCAGTGCGCAGCACGAA
>CAYHDD010000658.1:0-2341 GCA_964355195.1 uncultured Rhodoferax sp.
AGAGCATTCAGGCGCAGTGCTGCACTGGAGGCGCAGGGTGTGCCTTCCAGCGCCTGAAACTGGACCCTCGCGTCGTCAAATTTGCCGCTGCGTTGCAGGCTGTCTGCGACCATAAATCGCAGTGAATGATTCCAGGGTTCGCGCAGCAGCTCGGTGAGTCCTTGCGCGGCGGCTTGCGTGTACTGTGCCTGTTGATAGAGTTCCAAGGCGCTTGCGCCGGCTGCTTCGGCGGCACAAGCCGGTCCAAACAGAAACAAAGCAGTGCATAGAGCCAGACCAGTCTGTTGCCAGGAGGAGCGTTGGTTCAAATTTATAGCAGCCATAGTGTTCATTTGGTGTTTGGTGTCGACTCCCGCGGATTGCCAGCAGTTTCGCCGGGCGGTTTGGCTCGGGTAGCGCGGGGCACCTCGCCTTTGCCGTAAGTCGATCCACTGCCCTGGCCGGAATAATTGAAACCAGGCCCCTGAACAGTCGGTTCGACGGTGACCGCAGGTGGCGGTGTTGCCACCTGCGGCTGAACGGTCTTTTCGCTGACCGGCAATGGCATCGGTGGCGGTAGCTGTGGTGCTTCCATCTTTGGTATTGCAGGCGCTTTTTCCGGCGCTGCTTCTTTGGGGCTGGGCATCGCTTGCGGATTGCGTGGCACAGCGGCCAACTGGGCCGAATAGTCGGGCACTTCCTTGCGACTGGCCGAGCGTTCGAGAGCGGCAAGTTCGGTCAGGACCTCCATACGGCGAATGGTGAAGCGTGACTGGTCGAAAGCAGCGCTCATTGTCTCGCCAAGCAGGCGCTCGACCGTCGTCAGAAGAACTGACTCCGGACAGCCGTTGAGAAACAGGTAACACGACTCGCCATCACTGGAGACCAGGTCGCCAGGGCGGGCCATGTCGATGCGGGCAAGAAGGTTCACTACGCTTCGGCCAGTCGAGGGCCTTCCGACGACGAGCGAACACGGAATATTGAGCGCCTCGCCTCGCTCAACGATCAATCGGGCTTCGCGCGCGAAGCGCGGGGCCGGCAGATAGCCGCGCAGGCCCGAAGGAACAACGCTGGCCAGTGCGACTTCGAAGTCAATGTCCACGTCACGGTCGAAAATCTGCCCGCTCAGCGATTCGAGCAACAGCGGCAATCGGCTCGCCGCCAGATCCCGATGCACGATCAAACTGACCCCAAGGCGCAGCAGCAGTGCCTCATTCTGGTAGCGTAGCGAGGCATTGCTTTCTCGTACCACGATACAGGCCCGCCGCCCCAGGCTCAGACGCAAGGTGTGCACCGCTTCGGCCAACTGACGCAGGTCCGTGTCGTGCTGAAAGCTCAGGATCACGGTGGCGTTGGGTGTCTCCCGTGTGGCATGCATCATGCCGACCAGGGTGTCCACGGCCTGCCAGATGCCTGGTAACTGTTTGGTCAGGCTGGTCAGATCGGGGTCCATATAGAAGAACCGCGGTTCCCCATCTGGCATGGGTTCGTCCGGTTCGTTCGGTTGGGCCGGTTCGCTGCGCGGGTTGGCGCTGACCAGGTTGGACACCTTGTACAAGCCCGACTCAAGGCTCAACAAGGGATAATGTTTGGCGGCAATGGTGCCGTCCTGGGATTGCCAGTAATCGAAAGTCAATTCGAGTCCGGCGCGGTCCCCGCCGATGCGCACAATGCCGGTCAGTTTGTCCATCATGGCATGCAAGGTACTTGCGCCGGAATCGACAAGACGGGTAAAAACCAGAAGTGTCGTGACCCGGTGCTGATTGAACCAGAGTTTGAGGACGTCAAGCTGTTCCATTGCAAGTGAAACATCATGCAGGCTGAGCAGTTCATCGGCCCGGTCGAACACCAGGTAACTGTCTGGCGGGATCCGAAAGTGATCCATGTCTCTGGCAAAGGTTTCCGCGCCGAAGCGGAACATGTTCTTTGCGAAATCTTCCTGCAAGGTAAAGAGTTGCAGCGTGCCCGACGAGATGGTCGCATTGGTATCGAATTGCTGGTAGGAGTCGACCCGCTGGACGAAAGCATCAGCCTCGGCTTGTGAGGGCAGGATCACCGTGCAGTGCAGGCCGCTGCGCAATGCACCGTCCAGGCTGCTGGTCAGAATCGGAAAACGCGCTGGCGGCGTTTCTGCGATCAGCGCGTAGACACCGCCGCTTATCATGCTGTCGGTCAGACTGGGCAGGCCGGAGACGCACAGTCGAACAGAGGATGACAGGAAGTTGGCGCCCGGCATGACAGCGATTAGCCCTTGTTGGTATTAAAAACGATCCAAAATCGGACACGCCACCCTGTTTTTCACTCTCTTATCGGGCATCGTCCAGAGGTACCGACAGGCTGAGGTTATAACATATACGCCACT
>CAYHDD010000659.1:0-2331 GCA_964355195.1 uncultured Rhodoferax sp.
GTGAAGGGTGTCGCGCGTGGCGCGGCGCTCATCGGCACGCCGACGGCAGTGGATGTTTCGCAGGGCGGCAAGAAGCTGCGCCGGGGCATCAAGGTGTTCTCCGTGGCCGTGGGCATCGCCAAGCTGGAGTTTTACAACAACCTGCGCAAGGCCGCCGACGTGCTGGAGGATGGCGTGACGAGCACATTCCCGGCGGGGTTTGTCCATCTGCCAAAGGTCGATGCTGAATTCGTCCAGCAACTGTGTGCCGAGCAACTGATTACCCGCCGTGACCGCAATGGCTTTGCCATCCGGGAGTGGCAAAAGATGCGCGAGCGCAATGAAGCGCTCGACTGCTACGTGTACGCGAGGGCCGCCGCATCGGCTGCGGGCCTCGACCGTTTCGAGGAGCGCCATTGGCGCGAACTGGAACGACAACTCGGGATCGCGGCACCACCCGATTCCGATCTCATCCCGAACAACGACGAGGCCACCCAACGCGGTGGCCTCGCTGTTTCCGGGTCTCGTCAATCAGGTCGGCGCGTCATCAAAAGTCGCTGGCTGTCCTGACCTTTAAGGAGCATTTCATGAGTCTTTCCACCCGTATCGAGAGCCTGGTCATCCGGGTTGCCCAAGAATTCAACGACGTCCGCGCCAAGGCAGGCAACCTGGCCAGCCTCACCACCACCGACAAGTCGAATCTGGTGGCGGCCATCAACGAACTCAAGGCGGCCGTGGTGTCGTCGGTGGTCATCGACGATGCTCAGGTAACGACCACCAGCACCTACTCGTCGAACAAGATCGTCACGCTGCTCGATGCCCTCAAGACCGAAATTCTCGGTGGAGCTGATGCGGCCTACGACACCCTGGTGGAAATCCAGCAGCTGCTACAGAACGGCACCACTGGTCTGGATGCCTTGCTTGCCGCCGTCAACAACCGCGTGCGCTTCGATGCTGCGCAGTCGCTGACCGTCGCCGAACAACTTCAGGCGCGAACCAACATTGGTGCGGTCGCGGCCAGTGATGTCGGCAACACCGACACCGACTTTGTCGCTGTCTTTGTGGGTGCTCTGGTCTGATGAGCCTTGCATCGCGCATCACCGCGCTGGCTAGTCGTGTCGGGCTCGAGGTCAAGACCAAGATCGACGCCACCCACCCCGGCTTGGCCCGGGCGTGGGTGTGCTTCGGCTATGTCGGCGCACAGATCGTCGTGCGCGCCTCGCACAACGTGGCCAGCGTGACCCGGACGGCAGCCGGTCGGTACCGCGTGACCTTTGCTGCGCCGATGCCGGATGCGAATTACTGCTGGACTGCCTTGGCGCGCAGTAGCACCAACAGCGGCACGCAGCGGATTGCCATCGTGCGCTCCACCACCGACCAGAAGACCGCGCAGTACGTCGATATCAGTTGCGCGACTACTGCCGCATCGTTCGACGATTCAACCGAAATCAACCTCACGGTGCACCGCTGATGGCCTACACACAAGCACACCTCGATGCGCTCGAAGCCGCTTTGGCAAAGGGAGAAAAGCGCGTGACCTTCGGCGACAAGACGGTCGAGTACCGCACTGTCGATGAGCTCAAAGCAGCCATTGACGTGGTAAAGCGCGACATCTTCGAGCAAGCGGTCGCCACCGGCCTGTGGCCCGGTGCGCCACGTCAGATCCGAGTCACAACCAGGAAGGGCTTCTGATGAGCTGGGTCACGAAAATTCGCACCCTGTTCGGCGGGGCCCCCATCCATGAGGCTGCAGGCGGTGGGCGGCGCGCAATGGCGTGGATGCCCGGCAATCCCGGCGCGGTGGCTGCGATGCTGGCGACCTCCAACGAACTGCGCGTGAAATCGCGGGATCTGGTGCGCCGCAACGCGTGGGCGAATGCTGGTATCGAAGCCTTCGTCGCCAATGCCGTCGGTACCGGCATCAAGCCGCAATCGACAGCACAGGACGAAACCTTCCGCGTGGCAGTGCAAGCGCTCTGGCGCGACTGGACAGAGGAAGCGGACGCCACCGGCCAAACGGATTTTTACGGCTTGCAAGCGCTGGCGGCTCGGGCGATGTGCGAGGGTGGCGAGTGTCTTATTCGCCTGCGCCCGCGCCGTCCCGAAGATGGACTGGTCGTGCCCTTGCAGCTGCAACTGCTGGAGGCCGAACACCTGCCGCTGACGCTGAATACCGAATTACCAACGGGCAATGTGATCCGATCCGGCATCGAGTTCGATGCGATGGGTCGGCGCGTGGCCTACCACCTGTACCGTTCCCACCCCGAGGATGGACGCCTGTCACCGATGTCTGCGCAAGGCGGCCAGGACACCGTGCGGGTGCCAGCGGCAGAGATCATGCATCTTTACCGTG
>CAYHDD010000660.1:0-2324 GCA_964355195.1 uncultured Rhodoferax sp.
AGCCGAACCCCAGTTGCAGGGACAGCGACCTGCGGCGGAAACTACGTTGCTGCAAATTACCTCGAGGTGTTCGATGCGAACAATAATCAAGCGATCGACTCGGTTGAAATCAATAATAGCGTAGTTTCGTCCACAGCCAGCGCGGTGAGCAACTTCGTCACTGGAACTGTCGGCGATAACTTCAACGACAAACTGGTGTACATCACCCGTGCGGACATCTGGAATGCGATCAAGAAGCGCTCGGATTTCGACAATTATCTGCGCTCGCTCACCCGCCGCGCGGCCGAATGCTTTGTTTCATACGGGAAGCAGAACGCCAACGGCTTCCCGAGCGATAGGCGTCTGCCTTGGGCCAGCAATTGGTCCTTGCCGTCTGCTTCGCTCCCCTTGTCCGCCACCGCGAACTACGCGGTTGATCGGCGCTACCAGGACAGTTCCAGCTTTCGATCCGGGCGTCTTCCATATAGGGTCAAGAACTCCTCTCGGACGTTGCCGACAAACGCGCTACCGTCAAATACCGACCTCGGCAGAAATGACTACTATCTTCCCACCTTAGACGGCTGCGGTTACACCCAGGATCAGAAAATTTGGTACGACAATTGGAAGGACCAACTGTTCTATGCCGTCGCAGCTAACTATGTCCCGAATGCGGCCAATTCACCGATGGCGGACTGCACTAGCTCGACCTGTCTGAAAGTCAACGGGGTCGGCAGCTATGCGGCGGTAGTAATCTTCGCCGGCGACAAGCTTACCGACACGGTCGGTCGGGTCACACAGCCGCGAAACGCCGCCTCCGACAGGGGCAAAGTGGCAAACTATCTTGACGGGTTAATAAATTCCTTTAGTATTGTCGCAAATTCAGGCGGCAGCAACTATCAGGCTGCTGCGACGAGCGGCACATTTAATGACATTGTGTACTCAATAGACAGCAGCAATCTCGCAGTCAATTGCTATAGCACCAACAGCAGCAGCGCCAACTACCTCAAGATGGTACCTGTTCCGGTTGTGCCGGCAGCGCCCCCCGGAATCCTCAAAGATTATGCCGCCTGCGATCCATGAAGCCATTGCAAGCACACGGAGTTAGCCTGCACCGCCTGCAGCCGGGTTTTTCCCTGGTCGAGCTGGCGATCGTGATGTTGATCATCTCGATACTCATGGCCGGGGTTCTGGTGCCTCTGTCGATACAGATGGATGTGCGCAAGGGCGGCGAAACCAGGAAAACGATCGAGGAAGCCAGGGAAGCACTGGTCGGCTTTGCCATGGCCAACGGCAGATTGCCCTGCCCGGCTTCGTCCGCCAGCAACGGTGTGGAGGCGCCCAGCGGGGGCGGTGCCTGCACCGCGCCGCTGGCGGGCTTTGTGCCGGCCGTCACCCTGAGCCTTACCCCGACGGACGCGCAAGGCTACCTGCTCGACGGGTGGAACAACCGGGTGCGCTACGCCGTGACCACCGCCAATACCAGCGCCTTCACCACTACGGGTCAGATGAAGGCCTCGGGTATGGCCGCGCTGGGACCCGACCTGCGCATGTGCAGCACCTCGACCGGCATCATTGCCGGTCCAAGCTGCGCGGCGAATGCGACGCTGACGTCCACTGCCGTCGCCGTCATTTATTCGCTAGGCCCCAACGGCCCGACCGGAGGCACCGGCACGGACGAGGCGGAGAATCTGAACGCTGACCGGCTATTCATCAGCCACGACCCAACGCCTGCGGGCGCTACGAACGGCGAGTTTGATGACCTTGCGGTGTGGCTGTCCCCCAGCCTGATGTACAACCGCTTGATCACAGCAGGCGTACTGCCCTAAGCAAGGCCCGGCACCGCATCCCCGGCCGTTCCGACCACGCCGGAGAGAACGAAGCACACCCTACCCTCGATATTTTGCGCCAGCACGAGATTGAAGCCGGCTTCCTCGGCCTGGCGCGCCGCCTGATACAGGCCTATGCCCAGGCCGTTTTCCGAGGGCACCGGGCCGCGCAACAGTTCGCTCGCCGTTTCGGGAACGATCGCGCCTCCGGCGTCACACACTTCCAACACGGCATTCTGGCCGCAACTGAAGCTGACGCTGATGGCGAAATCTCCCTGCTGTTTGCGCTTGTTGATGGCGTTCTGCAGCAGATTGTCGGCGGCGCTGTCGAACAACTCTCGCGGCAGCAAGGCGCCATCGCGGATCGCGCCTTCGCAAAACTCTATATTCTCCCTGGCGTAGTGACTGTCCTGCAGCGTGCGCCACCAGGTCCGCGCCTGCACGAAACTGATCGCTTGCGCAGTCGGCGCGCGCAGCTTGTCCAGCGTCTGCTGCAGGCGCGAGGCGATCACCGGCAGC
>CAYHDD010000661.1:0-2320 GCA_964355195.1 uncultured Rhodoferax sp.
CAATCAGGTTGACCGAGGCGACGCTTTCAACCGCGACGTTGCAGACCTCTTGCAGGAGCGCCTTGGGGCTCGCCTGGCCCCGATCGGCATACACGGGGATGAGGCGGTCGGTGAGGCGCTTGCGTTTCAGCAGCCTGTGCTGTCCTACGACCCTTACGGTCAGGCCAGTCATGACTTTGCTCGACTTGCGGCATGGATGATCGCCACTCTGAACCGCTGACACCGCCATTGCTGTTGGCGTTCTGGCGCCAACGCTGGGGGAAATCTGCCACCAAGCCTGCAGGAACCGCCTATCTCCATGGGCAACTGGAGCTCTGGGGCTACTGGTTGACGCATTGGTCGGCCTGGTCCCTGCCCGCTGTGTCGGCCTTGACCACACTGGCCTGTGTGACAATTTTTGGCTTCTTGCTGCTGGTCCAATTGCCGCTGAACGACCAGTTGACCTTTTCATTCTTTCTCGTTGCCTTCGCCTATTACGCCCACCGCTTTGCAGGAACCTTCGTCACCCTGGTGCTGATGGGACTGACCAGCCTGCTGTTGGCGCGCTACTTTTACTGGCGTCTGAGCGCCACGCTGCCTCCAGAGTTTGGTCTCGACCTGGTCTTCGGTTTGGTTCTGTGCACGGCGGAGTTACACGCCTGGACCTTGATCATGGTGGGCACGGTGCGTGCGGCGTGGCCCATCAGAGAGCCTAGCAGACGGCTGCCGATCGAACAGGGTGGCTGGCCGAGCGTCGATGTCGTGGTGCTCTGCCATGGCAAGTCGCTGGACGCAGTTCAGTCCACTCTGACTGCGGTCGGCGCTCTTGGCTGGCACCCAAAGAAGTTGAGTATCTGCGTTCTCGACGACGGCTTTCGAGAAGAAGTCCAGGCACTCACCAGCGCCATGGGTGCCACCTATTTGAGCGACGCGGGCGAAACCAATGATCAGCTCACGCGCTTCAACCAAGCTCTCGTCGCCACCCAAGGCGAAGTGATCGTCATCGTCGATGGCGGCTCAGCACCGCACCCCAATTTCCTCAAGACGACGGTCGGTTGGTTCGTCTACGACACACAGCTCGGGATGCTACAAACGCCCGGGCACTTTTTGGCGCCCACCCCCCCCAGCCGCATACAGGAAATCTTCAAGACGGCTGGCACCAGCGCGCCGTACGTGCTGATCCGTCGGTCCATGTTGAGCGATGCAACGGGCGTGGACCACAACCCCTCGCTGACGCAAACACACCTGGCTTTGAAGTTGCAGGAAGTGGCCCGTAGTTCATCCTACTTGGGCTTTGTCGAGAACACCGAGATACCGCTCGATGGCAAGGCAAGCGGAACGACTCCACCACCAGTGCCGGAGGCTTTCCGCATCTATCGCCCGTCCGGCGATACCGCCCTACTCTGGAAATTGCGCCTGGTCTCGCTTGAGACCTGGTTGACGTCTTTGCACCCGCTGCGGCACTGGGTCTTCTTTGCGACGCCCCTGGCCTATCTGCTGCTCGACCTGCGCATTGTTCAAACTTCCGCAACCCTGTGGTTGGCCTATTTGGTGCCACAGTTTGTTCTCGAACTCATCATCCAGGACAGAAAGCACCGCGAGCAGCGCAACCGCCTTTGGGCCGACATCCTGGAAATGCTGCTGTCGTGGCATCTGTTGATCCTGACCACTTTGACACTGGTACGAACCGAAATCGTGAAATTCAGCAGGTTCTTGAGAAGCAACAACCGCACCTGGGCGCTCCCGCATGCATCGAAAGAGACCCTGGGGCCAGCGATCGGTTTTGCGCTCAGCCTGGCAGCCCTGGCGAGCGGCTTGGTACACGCCTCAAGACCGAACGCCAAGATGGACGAGCTGAGTCTGCTCTTCACTTGCTGGACTATTTACCACCTGATGATTCAGCTCGCCAGACTCGCGATGACCGAAGAAAACCGAGAAGTTCGCCGATATGTGCAGTCACAAAGACATCTGCCCGCCATGCTCCGCTTGCCATCGGGTCGGACCATGTCCTGCACGACAGAGAACTTTCCCGAGACCGTTCTGCGTCTCAAGCTCCCGGCGGCCGTGACCTTTGGGAGCGCTGTGACCACCAACCTCTCGATCTTTCACCGTCAAAGGGAATTTTCGTTTCCGGTGCGGGTGGTCCCCGAGCACGAAAGTGTGGTCAGCGCCCAAATTGACGGCGCAGCACTCAATGTCTACAAATCTCTCGGTGTTGCGGCATACTCGCGGGGGCGGGATTGGCCTAAATGGTTGCCGGATCGGGATTCCGACAAGCCGATGCCCGAATGGCTGATTCGGACCTTGTCTGCACTGCGCAGACTGGGCGCCTGGTTTGCCA
>CAYHDD010000662.1:0-2320 GCA_964355195.1 uncultured Rhodoferax sp.
GGATTGAAGCCGTGCCGCCAGAACGCCCGCGCACGCTGCGGGCCTTGGTGCTGGTGCCCACGCGAGAGCTGTGTGTGCAGGTCGGCGAGGAATTTCGTGCGCTGGCCAAGAGTCTGGCGCGCAGCGTGAAAGTGACGCTGGCCTTTGGCGGCGTTTCGGCCAATCCGCAGATGCTGGCGCTGCGTGGCGGCAGCGACGTTGTGGTGGCCACACCCGGGCGCCTGCTTGACCTGCTGGCACAGAACGCGCTGACGCTGAGCCGCGTCGAAACCCTGGTGCTGGACGAGGCCGACCGGCTGCTCGAACTGGGCTTCTCCGAAGAACTGGGTCGAATTCTGGCCCTGTTACCGGTGCAGCGCCAAAACCTGTTCTTCTCGGCTACCTTCCCGAGTGCGGTGCAGGCTCTGGTGCAGACTCTGCTGCACGATCCGGTTCGCGTGGAAGTGCCGGTGAGTCCGGCGCAGCCGCTGGACATTCAGCAGCGTGCCATTGCCGTGGACAGCGCGCGGCGCACGCAGTTGCTGCGTCACCTGATACAACTGGAAGGCTGGCGCCGGGTGCTGGTGTTTGTGGCTACCAAGCACGCCGCTGAAATGGTGGCCGACAAGCTGCGCAAGGCGCGCATCAGCGCCGAGCCCTTCCACGGACAGCTCAGCCAGGGCAAACGTACGCAGGTGCTGGCCGACTTCAAGGCCGCGCGCGTCAAGGTCGTGGTGGCGACCGATGTCGCGGCGCGCGGCCTGGACATTGCGCTGCTGCCGGTGGTGGTGAACTACGACCTGCCGCGCTCGGCGGTGGACTACACGCACCGCGTCGGCCGCACCGGGCGCGCCGGTGCCAGCGGCCTTGCCGTCAGCTTTGTTTGCGCCGACAGTGCCGCGCATTTTCAGCTGATACAAAAACGCCAGCATTTGCAACTGGCGCTAGAACAGGTAGCCGGTTTCGAGCCGCTGGAGAGCGTGGACAGCGCAGCGGCGGCTGTGCCTGCGGGGGGTGGCGTCAAGGGCAGACGTCCGAGCAAGAAGGACAAATTGCGCGGTGCCGCTGCCAAGCTGCAAGGTTCGAGCGGCGCCCAGTCATGAAGCGGTGGTACGAGTCCGCCCCTTGACTTGGGACAAGTCCGGGTGCGACCCGCCAGACCTGCCGTCGATATACTTGGGGTTACTACTTACAGGAGTTCTCATGAGGTTTCTATCCATCGCGCTGGCCGCACTGATTGGCACACTGGGCCTGGTTGCGTTCAACGCCACGGCGGCTGACGTCACCACGAAGACGGTCGCTGCGCTCTACAAGGACAAGACCACGCTGGCGGGTAAGACCATCAGCGTCAAGGGCAAGGTGGTGAAGGTCAACAACGGCATCATGGGGCGCAACTTTGTGCACGTGCAAGACGGCACGGGTGACGCCAAGGACAGCAGCAACAACCTGGTGGTGACCAGCAAGCAAACCGCTGCGCTGGGTGATCAGGTCTCAGTTTCCGGCGTCGTCGTGCTGAATCGCGACTTCGGCAGCGGCTACTCTTACCCCTTGCTGGTTGAAGAAGCGACCATCACCGTCAAGAAGTAAGCCCTCAAAGTATTAAAGGAGCCGTACTTTGACGGCTTTTCCTTTGACCTTGCCGGCGTTTAGTTTTTGCATCGCCTCCAGCGCAATGTCGCGCTGCACCGCGACGAAGGTGGTGAAGTCGGTGACGGTGATCTTGCCAATCTGGTCACGGCTGTAACCGGCGTCTGCGGTCAAGGCCCCGAGCACATCGCCGGCGCGGATTTTCTCTTTACGTCCACCCAGGATTTGCAGCGTCACCATCGGGGGCAGCAGCGGGCCAGTGCCATTGGGCGTGAGTTCATCGAGCTCGTGCCAGACAGACTCGTGACTTTGGTACTGTTCGATCCTGCCGACTGACCCCATCTCAGCCATGGCAGCCAGACTAAGGGCCAGTCCGGATTCGCCGGCACGCCCGGTGCGCCCGATGCGGTGGATATGAACCTCGGGGTCGGGCGTGATGTCAACGTTGATGACGGCGGCCAGCTGCGTGATGTCCAGCCCGCGCGAGGCGACATCGGTCGCCACCAGCACCGAGCAGCTTTGGTTGGCAAATTGCGCCAGCACCTGATCGCGTTCGCGTTGCTCCAATTCGCCGTAGAGCGCGAGTGCGCTGAAGCCCTGCGCTTGCAAGTAGGACGTGAGCTCCTTGCAGCGCAGTTTGGTGTTGCAAAAAGCCAGCGTGCTGGCCGGACGAAAGTGGTTGAGCAAGAGCGCCACGACTTCCAGCCGGTTGGCGCGTGTGACTTCGTAAAAGCGTTGTTCGATAAGCCCTTTG
>CAYHDD010000663.1:0-2317 GCA_964355195.1 uncultured Rhodoferax sp.
CCAGGGCGGCGGCAACGCGATCACCCTGTCCCTGTCGGATCCGAACAGCAAGGGCATCGGCTGGCAAGTGGCATACACCCGCACGCTGGCCACCGAAGTCAGCCCACTGACCTCATCGGTTGCCAATTCCAACTTCAACTCGCGTTCTATTTTCAACCCGAACGAGGACGTCAGCGCCAACTCGGCCTATCTGGTCAAGGATCGCGTCACGGCGGCCCTGAACTGGTCACCCAAGCTCTTGGCGGGCAAGTACAAGACCAGCTTTGGCCTGTTTTATGAAGGTCGCTCGGGCAAGCCTTACAGCTGGACGTACCGCAATGACATCAACGGCGACGCCGTCTCTGGCAACGACCTGATGTATGTCCCGTCCGGGCCGCAATCGGGTCAGGTGGTATTCCTGGGCGATACAGCCACCAGCCATCCTAACGAAGACCGTTTCTGGAACATCGTGAATCTGGAACAGTCGCTGAGCGATGCCAAGGGTGGCGTGGTCAAGCGCAACGACAGCTTCTCGGAGTTTGTCAACACCTTCGACCTGCGGATCAGTCAAGAAGTTCCGGGTTTTAGCGCCAAGCACAAAGGCGTGTTCAGCTTCGACATCCTGAACGTTGGCAACCTGATCAACAAGAACTGGGGTCGTACCAATGAAATGGCGTTCGGTTCGGCCGGTGGTCAGACGCGCAAGTTTGTCAGCTATGCGGGTCTGAGCGCTGACGGCAAGTACATCTACCAGGTAGCACCATCGATTGACGACTTCACTGTACGCCAGGTCAAGGGCGAGTCACAGTGGGCGATCCAGGCCACACTGCGCTACGAGTTCTAAGTCTTCACCCCCTTCAACCCTTCGCCAGAGGGGGCTTGTGCCCCTGATGTCGACGGGTTTTTCACTGGGGCAGTACCGGCAGCATCGCAATGCGCCGAGATCACCTCTGCTTCAACTGACTTTCAACATGGACTCAGCACCTGATTTTCTTGATTTGAATGCCTGGCCACGTCGTCCGGCCTTTGACTTCTTTCGCGCCTTTGACGTCCCCTGGTTCAACATCTGCACGCGGGTTGATGTCTCGCACCTGAAACAGGTCGTGCAGACTTCGGGGGTTGGCAGCATCTGGCTGGCCTATCACTTCATCGCCATCCGCCTGGCCAATGAGATTGCGCCGTTCCGCTACCGGCTTGAGGGTGAGCGTGTGCGCATCCATGACGAGGTACACGGCAGCACCACCGTGTTACGGGGTGACGAATCCTTTGGCTTTGCGACGCTGGAGCATCAGCGTGACTACGCCGCCTTCGCGGCCCAAGCGAGCTCAGCCATTGCGCTGGCGCGCCAACCGGATGCGGCGTTCGAGCCGACCAAGCTTGAAACGGCGACGGTTCACATGACCACCCTGCCCTGGATGCACTTCAGCAGCTACTCCAATGTGCGCCAGCGTGGTCCGCACGAATCGATACCGAAAATCGCCTTTGGCCGCATCGACGCCGAGGGCGAGCGGCTCTGGATGCCTTTGTCGGTGGAGGTGCACCATGCCCTGATGGATGGTCTGCATGTGGGGCGCTTTTTTGAAGGCTTTGAGGCCGCGCTGCGCTCACCGGAAGACTGGCTGAACAATTAGCGCTGCGACCGTTGTCCAAGCGTCACAGCGCCGCCGCGCTCAGTTGTAGAAGCAACTGGCACAGACCTGGCGGTAACTGTTGTTGCCGCCGATGAAGACTTGTTCACCTTCGTTGATGCGCTGCCCATCACTGGACTGTCTGACGTTCATGGTGGCCTTCTTGCCGCAGGCACAAATCGTCTTGATTTCCTCGAGATCATCGGCCAGGCTCAAGAGCGTGGCGGCACCCACAAAGGGGTTACCCTGGAAATCAGATCGAATGCCAAAGCAGATGACGGGAACACCAGCGTGGTGCGCCCAGCGGTGCAACTGTTTCACCTGGTGCGCCGTCAGAAACTGTGCCTCATCGAGCAGCACGCAGCTGGGTCGCTTGATCTCGTCAAGCAGCTTGCTGAAATCCGTGTCCGATGCGAAGCCATTGGCGTCGCGTTGCAGTCCCAACCTCGACGTGATCTTTCCCGGACCATAACGGTTGTCGACCGCAGCCGTGAACAAGACAACTTCCTTGCCGTTCTCGTTGTAGTTGTGGGCAATCTGCAGCAAGTAGGTGGACTTGCCCGCGTTCATTGCAGCGTATCGGAAATATAGCTTGGACATAGGCGCGTGAGGCTAAAAAAAAGGCTTGTAGCGACAAACCCTTGATTCATTCGTAAAGTGGTGGTGGGTGCTGACGGGCTCGAACCGCCGACCTACGCCTTGTAAGGGCG
>CAYHDD010000664.1:0-2317 GCA_964355195.1 uncultured Rhodoferax sp.
GTACGCGCCTGCTGCGCGAATCGGCCGAAGAGATGGTGCGGCTAGGGCTGACCAGTCAGGTCGAGATCGACCGGATTACGTTTACGGGCTAGCGCGATTTGAGGGCTGCGCAAATTTCTGATCAAGCCAACGCCACCCCGGTTTGCAGCATGGCGCTGCGCAAGTCACCGTCCAGCGTGGCGAGTGCCAGGCCCTCACGAAGGGCAAGCTCCAGGTAGGCGGCATCGTAGACAGAAAGTTTGAAGCGGCGCGCCAATTGCAGGGTGTCGCTGAAGGCGCGTTCGGCAGTACGGGTGTCTGTGCTGATGCTCATATCTGTCAGCAGCGCCACGAACGCAGCCGCGCGAGCCTCAGAGACATGCCCCTTCATCTGCGCTTTGAGAATAACGTTGGCAGCCTCCAGCGCCCAGATGCCCGGCACCACGGCTTCGACCGTTTCCTGAGAGAGCAACCCAAGCACTTGGTCGGCATAGGCCAGCCGTTCGTCACTGCCGTCACGCAGCAACCAGCGCATCGCTACCGAGTTGTCAAGCACAAACCGCATCAGTCGCGGCCTTCGTCCATCAATGCCCGAATATCAAGCGCACCCATCTTGGGCGCGTCCAGTATGAATTGGCGCATACGGTTGGCTGCCTGGACGCCAGCGCGGTGGGCGCTTGTGCCAGCGGGGACCAAGTCAGCCACAGGGTCGCCACGCTGAGTGATGGTAAAGCCTTGCCCGGCGCGCACCTGCCGCAGTAGGTCCGCCAAGTGTGTCTTGGCTTCGTACGTGCCTATGGATTGAAGGTTTTGCATAGTGGCCATTCTTCCCGAGTAGACCAGATTGTAGACCTGTTTGACAGGGCGCCACGGTTTGTTGTCCATGGCGCGGTGTGCCTGCCTGAAGGTACCAGCGTGTTCTCAAATTGCCTGTGCTCTCCAATGATTACAGGCAGCAATAACAGGGCAAATTCAGAAAGAAATCAGGTACAGTGAGTCGAGGTAAATTTTGATGGTCTTGTTGCGGCAGAGGCCGCTCTTGCGAAGGGAGAATAATGTTCGGGCTGACTTTTTGTTTCTGGGTAAGCAAGCCGTGACAGGTTCAGGGGCGGGTCATGGTTGGAGGGCGCCGACGCGTGCTCTCGCTTACACACGCCCACGCTGCGACGCCTTGATCACACCCCAGGCCGTGGTGTTGGATATCGGCGGCAGCGCGCGGCCGGTGCTGTGCCAATGGGCGAGTTCTGTTGGAAGCGTGGAGGAGCGATTGGGCGCGGCAGTGACAGCCTTGCTTCAACTGATCGACGACTCTGGTGTACGTGGTCGGCGTTTGCACGCCGTGGTGTCTGATTTCTGGGCGCGTCCACTGCTTCTGCCCTTGCAGGGCAAACGGCCCAGTGACGAGGAAATGGAGATCGTGATACAGCGGCAGTACCGCGCCACTTACGGTGACATGATGAGTGGCTGGCACTGGTGTTGGGAAGCACAAGCGGAGCGTCTGCTGGCTGTGGCCTGGCCCGCGAGCGGCTTGCAGGCGCTGCGCGATGGTTTGCTTCAGCGTTCTTGCGTTCTGGCCTCTGCCAAGCCGTTGGCCGTTGACGTTGCAGCTGGGGTTCTGGCTGATGGCGGTTCGACCTGGCTTGCCATAGTCGAGCAACAGTCAGTCACGCTGGTGCGTCAGCAAGACAGCGCTTGGGAGGACTGGCGCGTGATGCCCGCTGACGCCGACATGGCCGAAAGCCTTCCTCTGCAACTGGCGCGTGAAGCCGTGCGACGGGGTGACGCCTGCCGTGCACTCACGCTCGTTGATCTCACGGGCCACACCAACATAACGCGCCTTCGCAGCACGTTGAGCGATTCGGGTTGGTCGTTGAGAGTGACTTCGTTGGGTGAAGCGCGCACCAGCCTGGCATGCCGCCTGACGCGTTCGATTGAACCCGGGGGGGCGGCATGAGTCGTGGTCCGAATCTGGACTTTGCTCAAGACCGTGCCGCACGTCGGCGCTGGCGGCATGTGTTGTTGGGCGTCATCGGGCTGGCGTTCGGTTTGCAAGTGGGCCTTGCCGCCTGGCGCTGGCAGACGCTGCAAACTGCGCGCGAGGGGCTGGTTGCTCAACAAAGCCAACTGGCAGGCAAGAGCGCCCGTGCCGAAGTGGCTGCGTTGTCACCCGACCAGCTCAAAGCAGCGCAGGCAGCGCAGGCCATGCTCAACAACCTGGGCGTGCCGTGGGAGAACCTGCTGACTGCCATTGAGGCGGCGCGCACGCAGAAGATTTTGATCGATGCGGTGCAGCCCCATGCTGAAGTGTGGCCGCCGGGCCGAATCTGCCGTGATTCAG
>CAYHDD010000665.1:0-2315 GCA_964355195.1 uncultured Rhodoferax sp.
AGCGGCGTGCGTCCGTTTTTTTGCCAGGTCGAGGCGGCTGAAACAGCTATCTGGTTAACTGAGGTGGCGCCGCAATCAAAGGGCGGCAAGCTGCTGCTGGAGCACCTGGCCGGCGCCAACAAAGACGCCAACCCCGAGCTGATGCGCCTTGCCTTGAAGCTCGCCACCGGCGCAGGTAAAACCACTGTTATGGCCATGCTTATCGCTTGGCAGACCATCAATGCCGTGCGCCGCCCCACCAGCAAGAATTTCACCCGTGGTTTCTTGATTTGCGCACCGGGCCTCACCATCAAAGACCGCCTGCGCGTCTTGCAACCAAACGACCCCAACAGCTATTACAAAGACCGCGAGCTGCTGCCAAGTGACATGCTGGCCGACATGAGCCGCGCCAAGATCGTCATCACCAACTACCACGCCTTTAAGATGCGCGAACGCATCGAGCTGTCCAAGGGTGGCCGCCAGTTGCTGCAAGGCCGCACCGGTGATGCCCCGCTGACGCAAGAAACAGAGGGCCAGATGCTCCAGCGTGTCATGCCCGACCTGATGGGCATGAAGAACATCATGGTCATCAACGACGAGGCGCACCATTGCTACCGCGAGAAACCCACGCCTGACGATGATGAAGCCCTCAAGGGTGACGAGAAGAAGGAAGCCGACAAGAACAGCGAAGCCGCCCGGCTGTGGATTTCGGGCCTGGAAGCCGTCAACCGCAAACTGGGTGTCACCCGCGTCATGGACTTGTCTGCCACGCCGTTTTTCTTGAGCGGCTCTGGCTACGCAGAGGGCACCCTGTTCCCTTGGACGATGAGTGACTTCTCTCTGATGGATGCCATTGAATGCGGCATCGTCAAGTTGCCCCGCGTGCCGGTGGCCGAGAACATCCCTGGTGAAGAGATGCCGGTGTTTCGCAACCTGTGGGAACACATCCGCAAAGACATGCCCAAAAAGGGCCGTGGCACTGGTGGCGAGTTGGACCCGCTCAAGCTGCCACTGCGCCTGCAAACCGCGTTGCTGGCCCTGTACGGCCACTACGAGAAGACTTTCAAGCTTTGGGAAGAGTACGGCATCAAGGTGCCGCCGTGCTTTATCGTTGTCTGCCAGAACACTGCTATTTCCAAGTTGGTCTATGACTTTGTGTCCGGTTTCCAGCGTCAAAACGATGACGACACCACCACGCTGGAAAACGGTCGCCTGGCCCTGTTCCGCAACTTTGACGACACCACAGGCAACCCGTTGCCGCGTCCCAACACCCTGCTGATCGACAGCGAACAGTTGGAAGCTGGCGACGCGCTGGATGACAACTTCCGTGGCATGGCTGCGGATGAGATCGAGCGTTTCCGCCGAGAGATTGTGGCGCGCAGCGGCGATGCCCGGTCAGGTGACAACATCACCGACCAGGAACTGCTGCGCGAGGTCATGAACACCGTCGGCAAGGTCGACCAATTGGGCGGCGGCATCCGCTGCGTTGTGTCGGTCTCCATGCTGACGGAGGGGTGGGATGCCAACACCGTCACCCACGTATTGGGCATTCGCGCCTTTGGCACCCAGTTGCTGTGTGAGCAGGTCATTGGTCGGGCCTTGCGCCGCCAGTCCTACGAGTTGAACGAAGAAGGCTTGTTCAACGTCGAGTATGCGGATGTGTTTGGCATCCCCTTCAACTTCACCGCCAAGCCAGTCGTTGGCCCGCCCCAGCCACCACGTGAAACGGTGCAGGTCAAGGCCATGCGCCCGGAACGTGATGCGCTGGAGATTCAGTTCCCCCGTGTCGAAGGCTACCGTGTGGAGTTGCCTGAAGAACGCTTGAGCGCCAGTTTCAATGACGAATCTATTCTGACGCTCAGCCCCACGCTGGTTGGGCCGTCCATCACCAGCAACTTTGGGATCATCGGTGAAGGTGCCGACATGAGCCTCAAGCACTTGGGCGACATGCGGCCCAGCACCTTGCTGTTTCAGCTCACCCAGCGCCTGTTGTACACCAAATGGCGCGACCCCGGCGAAGCCCCCAAGCTGCACCTGTTTGGTCAGCTAAAGCGCATCGTCAAGGAATGGCTGGACGCGGTGGATGACGCTGGCAACCCCAAATACCTGGTTTGCAAGGGCGACACCTACCCGGCGCTGCTGATGTATCAAGAGTTGGCCGACATGGCCTGCAACAAGATCACCGCCGCCATCACCCGCCAGTTTCTGGGCGAGCGCCCCATCAAGGCACTGCTCGATGCCTACAACCCCACCGGCTCCACTTGCAACGTGCGTTTCAATACCAGCAAGACCGACCGCTGGGAAACCAGTTCCAAACATTGCCAGCTCAACTGGGT
>CAYHDD010000666.1:0-2313 GCA_964355195.1 uncultured Rhodoferax sp.
GGCCTCGTCAGCAGACACCAGCGATAAAAAAATCAGCTTGACGGTGTAGCCACTGGCCCGCCATGCGTCAATCATGGGCGCATAGGTGCGGCCTGACAGCGTGGTCTCAAACGCAAAACTGCGCCCCTCGGCGGTATGGTGCGCCAGCTCTTGAAGCATGAGCCTGCCTGCCCGGAAAGCCACGGTCTCCGGTTGAAACGGCGCAATGCCAGCGGCGATCAGGTCGGCGTTGACAAAGATGGGGCAATCCGCCTCAAACGGCAAAAACTCCCGGGCAAAGGTGGTCTTGCCCGCCCCATTGGGGCCAGCGATGATGACGATTTTCTTTTGCAGGCTCATACCGCCAATTCTCCACTCATCAGGCGCGGCAGCAACAGGTCGCGGGCGGTGCGGAGTTTTTGGTTGGCAAGGCTGATGGATTTCAGTTGCTCAACTATCGGCTGAATCACCCCATCAAAATTGCTCAGTAGGCCAGACGGCGGCAGCGGCACGGGGTACGCCTTCATCTGCTTCCAGTCGGCGCGGGGCATTTTTGATCCCTCTTTCATCTGCTGGGCGGTGACCGCGACAAACTCGTCGCTCGACATCGTCATTAGCACCAGGCCATGCAGCGTACCGTCAGCAGGGCGAACGACGATGGCATCGGACGATGCGACACCATCAACAAATGCGACGCCCACTTTATGGAAGTAAGGTCGAATCTTGCCGAAAATGATTTCACCGGCTTTGAAGCGGCTCTTGCTGCTGGTCACTTGCTCGGCGGTGCCCCATTCATTGAGCGATATGGAACGGCGCGGGATATGTTCGAGGCCGATGTAGGGCGTGCCAGGTTCCAGGGCTTCGGGTAAAACCATGTCTCGAATCTCGCTGCAAAGGTCTCCCAGAGTCTTGCGCTCCCACCCCTGCGGCACGCCATCCACGATGGGGGTGTGTTCATAGCCGGGGAAGCGCAGGCGGACAAACCATTCGCGGTAGAGCAACCGGGCGGACTCCTCGAGCAGGGCCATGCGGCGCCGGTTGTTTTCGATCAGGTCGTCGTATGCAGCGAGCGTTGAACCAATGTGTCTTTGAATGTCAATCGGCGGACAAGGGACGAGTAAGTTCTCGGCGTCACCAACTTTTATGTGTTCAACCGTCGCACCAAAACCCATGTTTCGCAACCGTCCTTGAACCTCATGGCTTTGAAGAACGTATGCAAGGAAATTCCAATCCAATAATTCAGGATCGGCGCGATATTGGAACAGCCGCTGTCCTAGAAATACGCTGTCATCGTTCGAGGTGAATCTGCCAATTTCTCCAACCGGAGCCTCACGGGTAAGAATGACATCTCCGAACTGCGGCTTTGATCTGCGAGTCCACTTTTCAAAGGTTTCTTCTGATACGTACCCCACATCGTCCAGGTAAACGAATCCGCTTTTGATGTTCGTGGTCCGAATCATTTTGTAGGGTGTTTCGTAGTCCAGTCGCGGTGCGGTTTTGTTTACGCAATCAACAGCGAGTAGGCAAAGGTCTGAAACTCGGCGCATTGGCCAGGTCATACGCCAACCCCCAGTGCAAAAAAGGTTACGCATAAAAACAGCCTGTAGCCCCCGTAGAACGTGCGCAAGCAGCTACCAAAAGCATAGCATCCGTCAACCCTCATACCCCCAACTCCTCAAAGTTGGTCTGTATCTTCGCCGCCAAATCCACCGACTCGCGGTTCAGGTCCGCCAGCTCCAGATGGATGTCGCGCAGGGTTTTCTCGAAATCGAAGTCCTCATCTACCTCGGCGGGAGCCACGCCGACAAAGCGGCCTGGGGTCAGGCTCCAGTCGGCGGCCTCAATCTCGGCTCGGGTGACAACTTTGCACAGGCCCAGCACATCCTGCATTTCGGCATTCGGGAATCGGTCTTGCAGCCAGACAATCTGGCGGTGCAGGTAGGCGCAGTCTTTGAGTTGCTCGACGCTAGTCTTGCGCTCCTCGTCGAGCTGCTTGATGAGTTTGCCCACAACGCGACGGTCAAAGAACTCGGCGGCGTCATCGCTGGCAGCCAGCTCTTGCGCCAGTTGCGCGGTGCGAGCGGCGAGCTTGTAGAGTAAGTCAATCTGCTTGACAAGGCCACGGGCGGATTCGGCCAGGGGATCGAAGGCTTGACGTGCCGTGTGCTGCGCTTCGTTGGTCTGCGGTGGATTAGCAACGGTCTTGCAAAACATCGCCAATCCAGTCACCAAAGTGGCACGATCAGCGGCGTAAGCAGTGGCGGCGCTGGTCCACTCAGTCAGCGCGTCATTAAGCCCTTGGCATTTGTCTTGCGGCAGAGCCTTGCTGTCCTT
>CAYHDD010000667.1:0-2311 GCA_964355195.1 uncultured Rhodoferax sp.
TAGGTCTGTAATCCCGGCCTGGGCCAGCGCTTCGTCGTCAATAAAGGCGATCCAGTTGCCCCGTGCTTCTTTGATGGTGCGGTTTCTGGCGATTGATATGTTTTGCTCTGGCTCATTGAAGTAGCGCACCGGTACGTCTGCCGGTTTGGACGCCGCATCCACCACAGCTTCTGCGCTACGCCCGGCGTCGTTGTCGCAGATGACTATTTCAATGGGCTCTGGGTGCGCTACGGCCGTCAGCAGCGTGTGCAGCAGGGTTTGAAGCTGCTGCGGCCGCTTGTAGGTGGGTATGCAAATGCTGATCACTGCTCAACCTTTGCTGCAGCCAGGTTTTTGAGTCCCCCGCGCATGGCGAAGAAGAGCCAGGCGGCGGCGGTGATCTCACCGATGGTCAGGCCCAGCAGGATGCCGCTTTTGCCCATGGACGCGCCAAGCACAAACATAAGTGGGACGCTCACCAGGCAGCCTGCAGTGGCAGCCAGAAACGTGTCACGAAAACGGCCCAGTGCCAGTAACACGCCAGTGCAAGTGCCAGCCACACCGCTGGCAAGAAAGAAGGCGCCCCACCAAACAACGTCTTGCACCAGCCCTTGGTATTTGGCGCCAAGAATGTGGTGTTCCAGAAAGGGGTAGGCCAGTACCAGTGCTCCCAGGTACAACGCCACACCGCCTGTAATGCCAACTACGGCGCTGTAGCTGACGCGGTTGACCGTAGCAATTTGGCCTGCTGCAAGCCAATGGCTGGCGCGGGGCCGAAACACGTTGCCCCAAGCCAGATAGGCCATGCCAAGGGGGGCCACAAAGAGGCGAGCAGCAACGATGTCAGCGGTGGCGACGGGCCCTGCAACTTGCGCGGCAATCAAGACATAGCCGTTGCCAAACGCCCAGGAGACGAGGCCGCCCGGCAGTGACCAGCGGGACAGCGGCCAGGTTTCGCGAAGCGTTTTTTTTATGTGACCAAAATCGGCATGAAAATGAATGCCTGCATTGATCAGCCAGGGCAAGGCGGTGAGCGCGCCGACCAGCGCCACCAGAATCAACACGTTGTCTGCAGCGACGCTATGGTTGGCAATGAGCAGGCCAAAACCCGCAGCGCAGAGTGCGGCATAAGCCAGGTCGAGTTGCAGGCAGGTGCCGGCCTTGAGGTCAATGAACAGCTGGTTGCGAACAAAGTCCCGCAGCCAGGCAACCCAGATAGTCACGGCAAAAGCCAGTGCGATAAAGCCGCTGCTGGAGGCCAGTGACAGCAGATGCGGGCTAAGCAGGGCCAGGCATCCAAATACAAGGGCAAAGCCGAGGCTAAGGATGGCCTGTAGCGCAAAAAGGCTGCCCGCGAATTTGCGCCGCTCAGCCGCTGCCTTGCGGGGCATGAGGGTGACGGCTGGGGAGTTGATCAGCGCTGACTGGACGCCGGTGGTAAGAAACACCAGGGCCATGACTTGCGCATACAGCGCATATTCGTCTTTGCTCGCAAACTTGATGAAGACCATGCCAATCGCCAAATTGACGATGCTGAGTAAGGCCTGGTCCAGCAATGACGCAGAAATGCCACGTGCAAACCCTTGACGCGCAGAGTGTGTCACCCTGTGTGTCCTTGGGGTTTGAGATTTGGCGTTGACTGCTTCACGCGCTGACTCATGCGTGGCGTGCCATCAGGGCGTGGTCGCATCAAACGCAATCTCACCCATACAACCCACAACCCTTTGCACAGTCTGCGCTAGGTGTTTGATCGTCACATCACTACCCGTGCCCCACACCGTCACGGTTGAAGCATTGCTGACTTTGGCTTCGCGATTGGGTGGGGTACCTGTGACAGTGCTCATTTGCTACAGTCTTATTATCTTCAAACGCTTGTCTTATCTGGGCTAGATAGTGCTCTACTTTAAAGTCATTGGCGACACCTGCTCGGTGGGGTTGCCCAGGTCACCAGCAAAACGCTTGCGGTCGTTGGGTGAGATGGACGCCACCATGGCGGCCGCAAACTGGTTTTGCATGGCGTAAGCGTTGTCAGTGCCCTTGTCGATGGACGATATTCGTATCAGCATTCCATCGGGAATCCTTCCGTGCATGGCGTAACGCACTTCAGTGAGTCTCTTATCTGTCATCGATGATGTGATGTGGTCCCCCACGATGGTCCAATACGTAATAGGCTCAAACCGTTGACCCAGGGCAGTCTCTAGGCGGGAGACTGCAACGGATCTGCCCATCAGATTCAGGTTACCTGATTCAGCTTTTAACACTGAAAAGCCTTGCGCTGGGTAGCAGGTTTCTGGCTTATGCAGTTGCAGCGTACCGCTCTGGTTTTTGCCGT
>CAYHDD010000668.1:0-2306 GCA_964355195.1 uncultured Rhodoferax sp.
TTTACCACCTTCAATCTTGGAATCCCCTTCTTCGAGACGCATGTGCTGCCCGCGCTGCTCGCGGCCGACCCACCGCTCAACCGCATGGACTACGAGAATATGCAGCTGCAGCTGGCCGAGTCTAGTATCGATGTGCGCGTTTTTTGCGATATGCGCATGATGGAGGCCGACCAGCTTAAACGCACCGCCATTCCCGTACATGGGATCCTGCCGGGGTGGTTGGGGAGTTTTGATCAAGAGTCGCTATTCCACCCCAAAGTGATCTTTTTGGAAGATATTAACGGCCATATGGTATTGGGTTCCGGTAGCGCCAATTTGAGCATCAGCGGTTGGGGGCGCAACCAAGAGGTGTTCATCTTTCGCCATGTCAGCCACAATGAGCAGTACCAACAGATTAAGCGTTTTTTCACGCCTCTGGCAAAGGCAGCAGGCATCGATATCGCTGAAACATTTGGGATACGCCGCCGCTTTGGTGGCGACGATACCGATTGGCGGTTTGTGCACAGCTTTGAAGACGCGAACTTTCTGCAACATTTGCTGGCAGACATCCAGGTTGATCGATTGACGGTGTGGTCCCCGTACTTTTCCCGCGATCTGGCAGGTTTGCTCACCAAAGTTTCTAATTTTGCGGGCACGAATTTGAAGTATTCCATCGTGCCTGATCGTGCCACCCAACGGTATGTGCGCACAAAGTGGTCGCCAGCCATCGGAAAGTTGATGCAGGATGGCGTGCTGACCTTTCATGACCGTCCGTCGCCGCGTTCAGGCGACATCGAAATGACCCATGCCAAGCTTTGGCTGGCGTCGGGCCAGAAGGCACGCTTGGCCGTAGGCTCATGGAACTGCACCGAACCTGGGTGTGCAAGCTTTGAGCGGAGCAACATTGAGGCGGGGATATTGCTCAGCGTGGCACCTAAAACCCGAATCGCGGGGCAGGCGCTTGATTTGGATGCGACTGATTTCGGCTCCGATCAATTACTGAAAGACGAAGCGTTGAAGGTTGATCCTTACCCCTTACCCTTCGAATTACAGGTTTGTTTCGACTGGGAGAGCAGGGCTTACGCGGTGCAAGGACAACTTCATAAAGAAATCGATGGGGCGCAGTACACCTTGCGGCTGCCAGGCGTGAACAAACAGATTCCGCTGCACTGGAATGCGAGACGAAGCGAAGGTACTTGGCCTTTGGAGTCAGTAGCATGTGAGGTTGCCGACAACGAGGCGCTGCTGGCAGATCACTGCTACGAGATCTGGCGTGATGGCCAACTAGAATTTCGCGGTCAGGTGCATGAGAACGGTACGGCCGATAGGCGTGCCCAAGGTTACGACTCTTTGAAGGATTTGCTAAACGACCTGATCAACGACGTGGACTCAAAAATCAGTACCAAGCCCCGTTTGCGCCCAGTTCTGCGGCACGATGACCAAACGGATGACGATCCAACCACTCCAGCCACTGAAGCTGGTGACGGTCTGAGCTATTTTCGGCTGTTCCGTGCCTTCGAGCAATTGCGCAAGCGCCTGCGCGAGGTGACGTCGATGGATAAACTGGAAAAGTTGCTGTTTGTGTACCCCGGCAGCATGCAGGAGTTGGTGGGCAAGGTCAGTGCGCAAATTTCGGCATCGGACAGCAATGCGGTTTTCAATTGGTTCCTCTGGCAGGAGGTCAGTACTCTGTACCCGGTGGCGCTGCAAGCCTATGCACAGCACCGAGCAAAATACGCGCGCAACGTGCCGCCCAAGGACGGCAAATGGGCCAGCTTGAGGTTGAAGGGGAGGGCAGTTTCTTTGCCGTCAGCGATCATCGGCAATCTTCAGTACATGAAGCAGGTGCAGGAAATGTGCGGTTATGTGCGCTAAGAACTGGAGCACACTGACTCCTCAACGGGTGTCCGATATGGTGACGTTTGACCGCGACGACACGAACTGGACTTACCGAGAGGGTGACACATCGATGCCCGCCCGCCAGGCGGAGGGCGTGGCAGGCCTGTGGAACAAGCTGAGCCGCTACGGAGCTGCGCTGCTTGCCGACGAGGTGGGCACGGGAAAAACTCTTCAGGCGTTGGGAGTGATGGCACTGCTATGGCAGATGAAACCCGACGCTCGTGTGCTGGTGATGGCGCCCAACCGGGATATTTGCCGGCATTGGGAGCGGGAATACCGAAAGTTCGTGAAGACGCATTATCGAATGTCCGATGGCGTCGTTCGTGGCATTGACAACGGTGAACCTCTTCACACTCCCCACCTGATCTGGCGACTAGAGGAACTGGCTGCTGCGGTTGAAGAGAATAGCCACCACTTTTTCATTACGA